>JAQUHN010000138.1 GCA_028683555.1 Geobacteraceae bacterium
CCGACGTGCCGTTGCCGGCCCGGTCCCGGGCAAGGAGAAAGACAGCGGCCAAGGCCAGGACAATACCCAGGTACTGTCGTGCCGAGGCCTGCTCATGGAAAAACAGGAAGGAAACGACCACCACCAGGACCGCATCGAGCCGGATGAGAGGATAGGCAATACGCGCCGGGAGTTTTTTCAGCGCCTCGATGTGCGTAACCGTTGCAATCAGGAAGGCAAGACTGTTGGCAAGGCCGACCAGCAGCAGAAAAGTTAGATCGGGAACCGAAGCATCCCGAACCAGGAAGAGCACGGCGCTGATGACGGTTACCGTTGCCATGAACGACAGGGTAGTCAAAGCGGTATTGCAGGACCGTTCCGCAGCAACCTTATAGAAAAAGCGCTGCGTGCCCATCAGCAGCAGCGCGACAAGGGCAAAGGGAAACCAGCCGGTCATGGCGTCCTCCTCGGATCAGAGGACACTTTCGCATCGGCAGGGTAGCTGCCCCCGGTCAACAGAGCCCCCGCAGATACTGCACCAGGAGTCTCAGGCCGATACCGGTTGCCCCCTTCGGGAGGTAGTGGCGACCTTTCTCCTCCCAGGCGGTGCCGGCAATATCCAGATGGGCCCAGCGGGTCGTGCCGACAAAGTTCTTCAGGAACCATGCCGCAGTGATGGTCCCGGCCGGCGGTCCCCCCGAATTTTTCAGATCGGCGATATCGCTCTTCATCAGCTCGCCGTATTCCTCCCATAGCGGAAGCTGCCAGACCCGCTCGCCGGTTTCCTCGCCCGCCCTCTTCAGGGCGCGCGCCAGGGCGTCGTCGTTGGACAGCAGGCCGGAAGCAAACCTGCCGAGAGCCACCACGCAGGCCCCGGTGAGGGTTGCGACATCAATGACGGCTGCCGGGCGATAGCTCAGGGCATGATGGAGAGCGTCGCACAATACCAGACGTCCCTCGGCATCGGTATTGACGATTTCAATGGTTTTCCCCGACAGGGAGCGAAGCACGTCGCCCGGCTTATAGGCATTGCCGCCGGGAAGATTCTCCGCCAGGGGGATAAGTCCCACCAGGTTGACGGGGAGCTTGAGGGAAGCCACTGCCATGAAAACCCCCATGACCACCGCGGCGCCTGCCATATCATCCTTCATCCGCTCCATACCGTCCCGCGGCTTCAGCGAAATCCCGCCGGCGTCGAAGGTAATTCCCTTGCCCACCAGGACCACCGGTTTTTTCCTGTCTCCCGCCCCCCGGTAGTCGAAAGAGATAAACCGGGGCTGCTGACGTGAACCGCGGGCAACCGCAAGCAAGGCTGTCATGCCGTGACGCTCCAGATCTTCACGATCCCATACCTGGCAGGGAATATCGAACAGCGCCGCCAGCTCGAGGGCCTTTTCGGCCAGGAAGGACGGGGTGGCGACATTACCCGGCTGGGATACCAGGTCCCGAGTGTAGCGAACCGCTTCGCAAACAAGTCTCGCCTCGTCAAGCAACTGTTCGCCATCAACGGCCGAGCACCCTTCGGGGACGAGGAACGCAACCGTAGCTGGTCCAGTCTTCAAATCCGGATCTGTCTTGTACTGGTCAAAGGAGTAGGCGCCGAGGGCAATGCCCTCGGCTGCCGCCCGCAGCAGCCCGTTCCCCTCCGGAACGCAAACTGCGCAGCCGGACAGGCCAGCCGCTCTCAGAGCCTGGGCTGCAGCGCCGCTGGCCTGGCGCATCCGTTCCGGGGTAAATTCCTGCTCCTTGCCAAGCCCCACCAACAGCAGCCGCTCTGCGGCAACCTTGCCGAAGGTGTTGAAAAGCTTGGTCTTGCCGAGAGCCCCGGTAAATTCCTTGTCCCGGTACAGGGCGGAAACCACTCCGTCCAGCGTCTGATCAAAACGGGCAAGGGTCGGCTCATATGCCTTCTCTTCAAAACATCCAATTACAAGAACCGGGCACGAGTACCGGAGCGGGTCTTCATGATTCAGCTGGAATTTCATCTGGTTCCTCCCTGGCTAGCCTGCCGGGTAAACAATTTCGAGCCGAAAGTCCATATACACCCGGAGTGGACAAGAACATCTGCAGCCGTCGGCTCATCAAGCAGCTGTCACGCGCTCTTCTTCGCATTAAATCGGCCGCTACGACCATCCGCAGCCTTCCTTACTAATAGGTGCAATTCCGGAGTTTTGCAAGCCGAAATCACTTCCCGCGCGTTGACTTTTCACGCCGGCTATGGAATCATGATACCATGAAAATCATCGCCGACATGCATACCCATACCGTGGCCTCGGGCCACGCCTATTCAACCGTCAACGAAATGGCCCGGGAAGCAGACCGCAAGGGATTGCAGGCCCTGGCCCTTACCGACCACGGCCCGGCTCTGCCGGGTGGCCCGCACCTGTACCATTTCGGCGCCATGCGCTTCATCCCCTGCTGGATTTCCGGGGTCAGGATTCTGCGCGGCGTGGAAGCCAACATCATCGACCGGGACGGCTCCCTTGACATGCCGGATACCTACCTGGCAAAGCTCGACTTTGCCATGGCTGCCTTTCATGAAGGGTGCGGCTTCGACGACCAGGGAATCGACCGGAATACCGAAGCGGTTCTGCGGGCGATGAGCAATCCGCTCGTCAAGGCCATTGCCCATTCCGGCAACCCGGTTTACCCGGTTCATTTGGAACAACTGGTGGAAGGGGCGCTGCAAACCGGAACGGCACTGGAGATCAATAATTCTTCCTTTTCCATGAGTCGCAAAGGAAGCCGGCCCCACTGCGAACAGTTGGCGGAGTTGATCGCACGCTCAGGAACGCTGGTGGTGGTGGGAAGTGATGCGCATATTGCCCAGGGGGTGGGCCAATTCAACGAGGCGGTGGCGGTTCTGGAAAAGGCGGGAGTTCATTGCAATCAGGTGGTGAATTCCTCCTATGAGAGGTTGCTGGCTTTTCTCGGGCTGGAAGACGTTGCGGAGGATCGGCACGACACCGCTTAGGGTCCGTTTTGTCACCGTCAGGGTCGGTCGAGGATTTCCCGGACCTTGTTCATCAGATCCTCAGGCGGCAGGGGCTTTGCGACAAAATCGTATTCAGTGCCGATTCCACTGGAGCCATTAAGAATATCGCCGGTATAGCCGCTGGTAAAAAGGACTTTCATCCCGGGACGGAGCTTGCGGATTTCCTCAAAGACTTCCCTGCCGTTCATTTTCGGCATTATCACGTCAAACATCACCAGGTCGATCCGGTCCCGATGCTCCTGAAAGAGTTCCAGCGCCTGCCTGCCGTTTCCCGCCTCGATCACGGTATACCCGCATTCCTCGAATAGTTCCCGGTCCAGACTGCGTACGCCCTCATCATCCTCGGCAATAAGGATGGTTTCAGTACCGGTTTTAAGCTGCGCAGGGCTGGCGAAAACTTTCCTTCCCCCCTCTCCCGGCACCAGCGGAAAATAGATGGACACGTCAGTCCCTTGTCCCGGCGTGCTTGATACCGTAATATAACCGTTATGCTGCTTGATAATCCCGTAGACGATGGCCAGTCCAAGCCCGGTCCCCTTGCCCGGCTCCTTGGTGGTAAAGAATGGCTCGAAGATCTTTTCGCTGGTTTTCTCGTCCATGCCGGTTCCGGTGTCCACCACCGAAATGCGGACATAGCTGCCGGTCTGTCCGTAACCGAAAACCGTGGCGAATTCCGGACCCAGCTGTTCCACGCCGGTCCTGATGGAGACGAGGCCGCCGGAAGGCATGGCGTCACGGGCATTGGTAACTAGGTTCATCAGCACCTGTTCGATCTGACCGTCATCCGCCAGAACGATGAGTTTGTCATCGGCAAGTTCGGTCCTGAATTCGATATCCTCCCGGATGAGCCGGGACAGCAGCTTCCCCATCTTCTCGATGGTTTCGTTGACGTTCACATGATGAGCATTGGAAATCTGCTTACGGCTGAAGGTCAACAGGCTCCGGGTCAGACCGGAGGCCCGTTCCGCCGAGGTAAGTATCTGGGCGGCAAAGTGCCGGAGCGGGCTGTGTTCCTCGGTCTTCATCACCATGAGGTGGCCATAGCCGATGATGGCTGTCATGATATTGTTGAATTCGTGGGCCACACCACCAGCCAGTTGGCCAATTGCCTCCATCTTCTGCGAGTGATTCAACTGGTTTTCCAGGCGCCGCTTTTCCTCTTCGGCCCATTTCCGCTCGGTAACATCGGTAGTTGTCCCGGTCATCCGAAGCGGTCTGCTCAATTCATCCCATTCAACAACCCGGCCGCGGTCCTGCACCCATTTCCACTCGCCGCTACGCATCAGCATCCGGTATTCAAGGGAGTACTGGAAGAGGCTGCCAGCCAGGTGTTCGCTAATCATCTTGCGCACCACAGGAGCATCTTCAGGATGAATCAGCGTCTTTCCCTCACCGAAAAGCCGCTCGACTTCCGGTAGGGTATAGCCGAGTATTTCCGCCCAGCGCTGACTCAGCTTCACATCACCGGCCACCAGGGACCAATCCCAGAAACCGTCGTTGCTTCCCTCCAGCACGAGGTTCAACTGCAGCTCACTCTCCCGAAGTCCCTTTTCCGCCGTTTTCACCTCTTCGAGACTCCGCATCAGCAAGCTCGTTCTCTTATCGATTTCCCGGTCCATGTGGGACACCAGCCGGTGATTGACGATCAGCTGACCGAGACAATTGCAATAGACAACCAGCAGCCGCTCATGCCATTCGTTGAAAAAGTGGCAATTGGGATGGGAGACATTCAACACGCCGAGCACTTCGCCACCGGGCTGAAAAATGGGAACACTGATGAGGGAACCGATGGACTGGCCGGGAAAAACCCTGAACCGTTCATCTGCAGAACAATCCCGGCAGTGCTGCAGCATCCGGGTCTGAACCGCGAGCCCCATGATCCCTTCACCGGTTGCAGCATTGAGCGAAACAGTCTGCCGTGTCCAGGCTGCTTCGTTGTCATTGAGGAGGATATCGTCCCAGTCAAGACCGACACAGTTGACAAGCTGGTCCTTCTGCAGCAGAAAAATGGAACAGCGCTCCATGTCCATGTTTTCCATCAGCCCCCGCAGGGCCTTGCGGAGCATGGTTTCCGCTTCAGGATAGCGGATATCGAGGGAGCTGAGCATACTCAGAGCGGAAAAGGAATCGAGCAGGTTGATTATCTGGTCGTTCAGCTCGGTAAAAGCCCTGTCAGTAAGTCGGCTGTCCATTTCATTCTCCCGTTGCCATAAGAGTTGCCATGGCATGGAGATCTTCCAGCTGCCCGTCGAGGGTCCTCTGCATTTTCTCCAATGATTCCTCACCTATTCCCAGGATGGCTTCAAATTGCGGCTCCCGCTGCAATGCTCCGTCGGTGAAGAGACGCACCGCCTGACGTTCGGCGTATCCCACCAGGAGCACAATCGGCCAGAAATCGCCGCGGTAGTCGACCTCCTTGTGATGCTCCATGACGCAGACGATGTCCCTGGGCAGGTGCCACTTTCGGGCAAGCCAGCCCCCGGCCTGGGCATGGTCCATGCCGAGAACGGTGCTGATCTTATCGGTTACTGAGGGAGTTTCGTCGTCAAAAGGCAGGGAAAAGGCTTGCGAAAGCTCAATGGGAAACAGGTGGGCAAGCACGGTTAGACCGAGATTGTGCAGCAGTCCGTTCAGGTGAACGTTGTCGATTTCCTCGCGCAAAGCTATATCGAGGGTCGGCAGAAGAGACTGCGAGAGCTGCGCGGCTACCATGGCGGTAAACCAGTATTTATCCGGCCGGAACAGGCGGCATTTTTTGACGTCGAAGACATCGCTGAAGGCAAGGCCCAAAACAAAGCTCTTCACCAGCTTGATGCCGAGCACCTTATAGATGGCGTCGTAGATAGTCCGCACCCCGCCGGGCCAGCCGAAATAGGCAGCATTGGCCATACCGAGGAGGCGCGCGGCAATTTCGGGAGCCTTTTCAATGGTATTGGCCAATTCGGACATATCCGCATCGGGAGACATGCAGAGGATTTTCTGGGCAATCAAAGGCATCGGTGGAATTTCCCGTAAAAGAAGAATTCTCTGCCGTACCTCGGCCGCGCTTACCAGTGCCTCCATGCCATCTTTCCTTTCGCGGACGGTTCCCTGTACCGCTTTTTCATCAATGTTACCGGTCGACGGACGTCTTTGTCACGCTCTCGGAAATGCGAACCCCAGTGGCTTACAGTACGTTGGGGGAGGAAGACCCTCCCCCCGGTCCGAGAAGCAGAGGAAAAGCCCGCATTCTTCATTCATATCGCGGAATCGGCTGAAAACTTAAATTCTTTCTCTTCAAATGGCAAAAAACAGCGCCTCAAAATCACTCTTCCTTCTGGAAGGTTCCTTTTTCCTGGCACTGGGGACATTTTTGCGGCTTGCAGCGACCTTCCTTAGAAAATCCGCAGTTCTTGCACTTCCAAACAGCCATGGGCATGCTCCTTTCTATGGTTTTTTGTAGGGGCAGGCCACCGTACCTGCCCTGCTTCGGACAGCCACCAAGGGCCTGCCCTACACCGGGGTTTCAGCTTCCGTTGCCGCTTCTCAGCAGATCCTCGGCAACTGCTCGCCCGACAACATCTCCACCGCCCGCATACCGCCGACAAGAGTTTCCATCCGCACCTTGCCGCCGATACCGTCAGTAACCTCGCCGATAATTGCCGCATCCCGTCCGAAGGGATGTCCTTTCATCCTCTCCAGGACCCGCTCAGCCGCCTCAGGGGCGGCAAAGACCAGAACTTTCCCCTCATTCGCGACGTAGAGCGGATCGAGTCCCAGCACGGCACAGACTCCCCGCACCGCTCCCTTCATGGGCAGGGATGCTTCGTCCAACGTAACGGTAACATCCGACTGGATCGCAATCTCCTTCAAGGTCGTGGCAACGCCGCCACGGGTCGGGTCGCGCAGAACATGGATCGCCGCCCCTTCCTCCAGGAGGCCCTCCACCAGGCCGTTGAGGGGAGCGCAGTCACTCAGGATATCGGTTTCCAACGCCAGACCTTCACGTTTCGCCATAACGGCGATGCCGTGGTCGCCAATGGTACCATTTATCAGGATCTTGTCCCCGACCCGGGCATTGGCGCCGCCGATTTCCAGCCCATGGCGAAAAAAACCGATGCCGGAAGTATTGATGAATATCCGGTCAGCTTTGCCGCGGGGCACAACCTTGGTATCACCCGCGGCAATGACAATCCCCGCCCGATCGGCCGCCTGCCGCATGGAGCGAAGAATCTCGGCAAGCTCGCTACGGCTGAACCCCTCCTCCATGATGAGACCGACACTGACCGCAACCGGCTGCGCCCCCACCATGGCCAGATCGTTGACCGTACCGTTGATGGCCAGGTCGCCGATGTTGCCGCCGGGGAAAAAAATCGGATCCACCACGTACGAGTCAGTGGTAAAGGCAAGTCGTCGCCCGTCGTGTTCCAGAATTGCCGCATCGTTCTGCCCCGATGCCGGAATTCCGGAAAGAGTGGGAATAATGAGCTCATCCAGCAGCTGGTGAGAGAGTCTGCCGCCGCTGCCGTGCCCAAGCAGTATCAGGTCGTTATCCACTGAGTGCTCCTTGCTGCATCGTTAAGGTTTAATATTTTTCCCTTATCCGCCCCGTTGGGTCACCTTCTCCCTCATGGAGCAGGATTTCCGCTGAGCACCCTCTTCATGAGAGAGAGGGTGGCACATAGCGCCGGGTAAGAGGGATGAAATTACTGGCCGTACTTATACGCCGCGGCGCAGCTGCCCTCTGAAGAAACCATGCACGCCCCGACCGGCTGCTCCGGCGTACAGGTGGTGCCAAAGAGGGGGCAGTCGAACGGGGTGATTTTCCCCTTCAACACCTCGCCGCACAGGCAGCCATCCGGTTCCTGGGGCGCTTCCACCTCAACCGGAACCGATTTTTCCGCATCATAGCGGGCAAAAGCCGGGGCAATATCGAGACCGCTCCCCGGAATCATTCCAAGTCCTCGCCAGACCGCATCGGACGGGACAAACACCCGGGAAAGAAGTTCTTTGGCCTTACGGTTTCCTTCCGGCGAGACAAAGCGCCGGTACTGGTTCTCCACCGTGCTGCGTCCCTCCACTACCTGCCGGACCAGCATCGCAACCCCCTGCAGGATATCGGTCGGCTCGAAGCCGGTTACCACGCACGGTACCCGCTGCTCCTCAGCCAGGAATCGGTAGGCCTCGGCACCGATGATGGCACTCACATGAGCCGGACAGAGATAACCGTCGATGGCCAGTTCCGGATCGTCGGACAGGATCCGCATGGGAACGGGAATGGTTTTGTGGGCAGCCAGGACAAAAAAGTTGTCAATGTCGCGCTCGGCGGCCGAAAGAATGGTACCGGCAATGGTTGGCGCGGTTGTTTCAAAACCGACCCCCAGGAAGATAATGCGCTTTTCCCGGTTCTTATCGGCCAGGGCCAAAGCATCTAGCGGCGAGTAGACGATCCGGATGTCGGCACCTCGGGCCCGCTCCTGCATCAGGCTGGAAGTGGAGCCGGGAACCCGCAGCATATCGCCGAACGTAGCAACGATGGTCTCCGGCTGCCGGGCATAAGCGACCGACCTGTCCACGTAACCGACCGGCGTGACGCACACCGGACAACCCGGCCCGGAGATCAGCCGCACCCCTGGAGGAAGCAGGCTCCTGATACCGAACTGGTAGATGGACATGGTGTGGGTGCCGCAAACCTCCATGAACGACAGCGGCCTGTCACGTCCTTCAACCAAGCGTGCAATCAGCTCTGCCAGGCCCCGTACGAGCTCCCGATCGCGGAATTCATCCAGCAGGGACCTGTTCATGCCGGCTCCCGGGATAATTCAAAGCATTCCCGCATGATTGCCAGGGTCTCCAGGGCCTCTTCCTCATCGAGGCGGCTGATGGCGAAGCCGGCATGGATCAGGACATAATCACCCACCTGCACATCCTCGGCCAGCATCATCAGGCTCGCCTCCCGGCGGACACCGTCAATCTCCGCAATCATCGTCTCGCCGTCTATACTGGTTATCTGCATTGGTACCGCAAGGCACATTTACCTGCTCCTTCCCGCTATGATTGCCTGCCCCAGGGCCAGCCCCCCGTCATTGGGAGGAACCAGCCGCTGGATGAAAACCTGAAAATCCCGCTCCGTGAGCAGGAAGAGGATTTTTTCCGTCAGTAGTTTATTCTGAAAAACACCGCCCGACAGAACTACCCGGTCCATGCCGCTGTGCCGTCGAATCCTGTCGCACACTTCAGCAGTGGCGGCAGCAATGGTGTTGTGGAAACCGCGCGCCAGTTCCGAGCGATCTCTCTCCAGCTCGACGTCCCGGACCAGGGTTCGAAACATGGGCGAGAAATCCACCGTCAAGACCTCTGCTTGCTCCTCAACGGCAAAGGGATAGACCTGGCAGGTATCGCACTGCTCGGCCAGGGCCTCAAGCTCGATAGCCGCCTGCCCTTCGTAGGAAACCCTGTCCCGCATGCCGACCAGGACGGCAACCGCATCGAACAGCCTGCCGCAGCTGGAAGTAAGGGGAGAGTTGATCTGCTTCTCCAGCATAGTGAGGAAAAGCTGGCGGTGTTCCGCGGCGATCCCGCCGAGAAACGGCAGCGGCAGCTCGAAAAGCTGAGCGCCAAACGCCGCATGAAGATAGGCAAGGGCCATGCGGAAAGGTTCGCGAACCGCAGCATCACCACCCGGCATGGGAATCTGCCGAAAATACCCCCGCCGCCGGAAGGAGCGGTAACCACCCACCAGGAATTCCCCCCCCCAGATGGTACCATCGGTACCGTAGCCGGTCCCGTCGAAGATCACGCCGATGGCCTCCCCTTCCAGGCCGTTCTCCGCCATGCAGGAAGCAAGGTGGGCATGATGGTGCTGAACCGGCACCAGGGGAAAAGCGGAAAGACCCTGGGCATACACTGTTGAGAGGTAATCGGGATGCATGTCATGGGCCACAAGCTCGGGCTGGATGGCCAGTATCCGCTGCAGATGGTCCACGGTCTCCTCCAGGGAACGGAGCACCGCGTCGTTCTGCAGGTCGCCGATATGCTGACTGAGAAATGCCCGGTCGTGCCGCGTCAGGCAGACGGTGCCCTTCAGTTCGGCGCCCACGGCCAACACGCTCCGCTGGGCAGCGGGCA
>JAQUHN010000139.1 GCA_028683555.1 Geobacteraceae bacterium
AGCATGGCCGTCACCCCAACGGCCAGGAGACTGCCGAAGTGATCGTTGCACCGGCGTGCAATGTTGAGCCCCCAGAGAATGAGGGCAAGATAGAGCAGCAACATGACAAGACAGCCGACAAATCCCCACTCCTCGGCAAAGACGGAAAAAGCGAAATCCGTATGCTGCTCGGGAAGAAAACGAAGCTGTGTCTGCGTTCCCTGCATGAAACCTTTTCCGGTAAGTCCGCCGGATCCCACCGCGATCTTGCTCTGGATGATGTGGTAACCACTTCCGAGCGGGTCCCGCTCCGGGTTGAAGAAATTCAACAGCCGCTCTTTCTGGTAGCCCCGCAGATAATAGTGCCAGCCGAGGAATACGGCCGGAAAACCGGCCAGCAACAAGGTTATGACGGACCGGAACCGGACCCCCGCATACAGCAGCATGGAAAAAGCGATAAGAATCACCAGGGTTGCAGTACCAAGGTCAGGCTGTTTCATGATCAGGATGGCCGGCGCCGCCAGGAGCAGAAAGGGGTTGATCAGATCCTTGAGTGTCAGCCCTCCCGGTGCGGTGAAATCGGCCAGGTAGTGGGCATAGACCATGATGATGACAATCTTCATCAATTCCGACGGCTGGAAGCTGACAAATCCCAGGTGCAACCAACGGGTTGCGCCCATGGAGGTTTTTCCCATCATCAGCACCACCAGCAGCAGCAGGATGAGAACACCATAAAACCAGTAGGCCATGTCCTTGAACAGATGGTAATCGATACTGCAGACCAAAATAACGACGCCGACACCAATCAGGGTCCAGTAAACCTGCCTGAGAGCATAGGAGGTATCCTGCATGGAATAAGATGCCGTGGCACTGGAAATATTCACCACACCGATTCCGGTGATAAAAAGAACCAGGAGAATTAGCCCCCAATCAAAATTGGTTATGAGTCTACGATCAATCATTGCCGTTCTGCTCCCCTTGAACCTGCGACGCGGATTCGGTCTGCGGTGAATCATCACCTGATTTCGCAGAAGAATAGCTTTTCTGGGGCAGCGGTTTTTTTATAACCCCTTTCCCTTCGAAGTACGCTCGCAGTATCTTACCCGCAATGGGCGCTGCCGCGGAACCGCCATGCTCACCGTGCTCCACGACAACGGCAACGGCTATTTCAGGTTTTTCCTGGGGGGCATATGCCACAAACAGGGCATGGTCGCGATACTGGTAGGGAATCCCGCCCTTTCGGTCACGAAGCTTCACAACCTGGGAGGTTCCGGTTTTTCCTGCCACCTTTACCTCGTACAGCCGGGCAGCCGCTCCGGTACCGCCTGGTTCGTTGACCACGGAAAAGAGCCCCTTCTTCACCGCGCGCCAGGTTCCACGCTTGAAACCTACGGTTGTGAGAACCTTTGGTGAGAATTCGCGAAGAACCTTCCCCTCGGGACTTATCACTTTCTTCACCAGGTGGGGAATATAGACCGTCCCCTCATTGGCAACTGCGGCGGTCATGGCGGCAAGCTGGATGGGTGTCATCAGCACGTACCCTTGCCCGATGGCAACGGAAAGTGTCTCGCCCTTAATCCACTTCTTGCCGAATCTTTTTTCTTTCCATGCCGAAGTGGGAATCAGCCCCGGTTTTTCATTCTCCAGACCGATGCCGAGCGACTCGCCAAGACCGAACTTCTTGGCGTAAGCAGCAATCCTGTCGACACCAAGCTGTTCACCGAGGCGATAGAAATAGACATCACACGATTCCCGAAGCGCCTTGTTCAGGTTTACCGCTCCGTGGCCCTTTCTATTCCAGCAGCCAAAGGACCGGTTGCCGAATTTATATGACCCGGTGCAGGTTACTTTGGTATTTTCGTCGATCAGGCCCTCTTCCAAACCGGCAAGGGCCATAAGGATCTTGAAGGTTGAGCCGGGGGGGTACTGCCCCTTCAGAGCCTTGTTTTCCAAGGGGTGGCGCTTATCGTCCAGGTAACTCTTCCATATTTCGGCCGGGAGTCTGCCGGCAAAAAGAGCCGGATCGAACGCCGGGTTGCTGGTAAAAGCAAGAACCTCACCGGTATTCACATCCAGCACCACGGCAGCACCGGCCGATTGACCAAAAGCAGCTTCTGCCACCTTCTGAATCTGCAGATCGACGGTAAGGACAAGACTGTTACCGGTTGTCGGGCTTTTTTCACTGACAGTTCGCAGGAACCTGCCCATGGCATCCACCTCGATCTGGCGGCCACCATCGGCCCCATGCAGTTCCTTTTCCCAACTCAGCTCAATATCACTCTTTCCCACATAATCGCCGGGGTTGTAACCGGTGAACCGCTCGCTCCCCAGTTCCTGTTCGGAAATCTCGCCTAGATGTCCGAACAAATGTGCCCCCAGGAGACCATGGGGATATTCCCGAATCGGGTGCATTTCCACATCGAGGCCAGGCAGAAAAAGACGGTTCTCCTCCAGAATTTCCAGTTGATCGCGGTTGATGTTGGAAGCAAGGATGATGGGCTGATAGCGATTCCTTTTCCTGCCTTTATCCCATTTCTCCGCCAAAGCTGCGCTGTCGATTCCCACCAGCCTGACCAGGCTGGCAAGAAGAGCATCCTTATCGGCAACTTCCTGGGGAATGACGGCAATACTGAAAGACGGCCGGTTATCCACCAGGATTTCCCCGTTCCGATCGAGAATGGTCCCCCGAGAAGCAGCAACAGGAACGAGACGCAAACGGTTGTTTTCCGAGAGGTTCTGGAAATCCTCGGCCTTGACAAGCTGCAGATACCAAAGACGCGCCAGCAGAATAAAGAACAGCGCGATAACAGCAATAGTCAGAAACAGCAGCTGCCGGGAAGGCTCCCGGACTTCCCGGATGATACGTTGGCCTCTCATGAAAACTCCTCCCTGCCGGCACGCGGGAACAACAGCAGAACACCTGCGGCGACCAGCGCTGTTGCCAGCCCTTGGGGAAGAATTGCCCCGAAAATGGAGAAGAAGGTACCGTCAGAAGAGGAGAAAAGCAGCAGGAGAAGAAATTGGCTACAGGCATTCATGATTACGGCCAGGAAGGCGCCGAGCACCAACAAGGTCCGACTGCCGGTATACAGCCGGGCAGCCGCCTCATGGTAAATGATGAAGATCAGCAGATAGGAGAAAGCACTCAGGCCGAAATACAGTCCGCTGAAAGTATCCTGAATGAGGCCGAGCAGAAAGGATGACGGCGCCCCGCTACGGAAACCGACATGCAAGCCGAGGTACACGACAAAAATCAGCAGCACATTTGGCTTGAAGGGATCCGCAAGGTATGCGGGGAAAATATTCACCTGGAAGATAACCCCCAGAATGACGAGAACCAGGATATTGAGATACTTGCGCATAACGAGTGTCCCGTTCAAACAACGGGCTGTGCTGAGTGTGCACCGCAACCGATTCGGCAGGGCAATGCTCTGCCGACGGAGCCATCGGCCGGTCGGGATTTTTCATGACCGTCTTTTGCGAGCATTATGAAACCCTCCCGTTATTGTAGAAGAACCAGAACTTCTTCGAGACGCGACATGGAAACGAAGGGCCTCAGCTCCACAGTTTGAAAGATTCCGTATTCGCCTTTCTTCACCATGGTTACTTCCCCTATCGGCAGAGCTTTCGGAAACACCCCGCCAATTCCGGAACTGACAATCACATCTCCCACCTTTACGTCTTCTCCCCTCTGGGAGAATTCCAGGGAACAAAGCTGGCCGCTTTTTCCCTTCACCACCCCACGAGCCCGGGAGCGTTGCACGGTGGCGGCAATGGCGCTGGCATTATCCGTTAACAAGAGCAGCCGGGAGCTTGTTGCAGCTACCCGAACAACACGTCCGACAATTCCGGCCGCGGCAATAACCGGCATCCCTTCCCGAACACCATCAACGGAACCGCGGTTAATAATCACGGTCCTGAACCAGGGCGTTACATCCTCACCGATGACTCTGGCCGCAATGGAAGGCATATGCAGGGCGGTTCGAAGATCAAGCAACTGCTGCAGACGCTCGTTGGCCAGAACGGCTTCGCGATTCTGGACCACCCGAGCATTGAGCTGCTTGACCAGTTCCCGCAACTGTTGGTTTTCCTCCCGGACCCCGACCAGTGAAATATAGTCATCCCAGATCCCGGCGAAAAAGTCGTTGACCCGATACACCAATCCGCCGACCGGGGCCGTTATGTTGAGGACAGCCCGTTCAAAGGCATTCGAGTTCCCCTTCTGGCGCAGATGAAGCGAGTAGAAGATAAGCGCTGCCAGAAGAGCAATCCCGGCCATGATCCGGACGCTATGTTTGCTGAAAAAATTGAGCATTGTCCCAAAACAGCGAAGGGAGGCGAATCATCCCCTCCCCCACTTTCCGCTAAGACCAGAGATAACCGGTCGAATCAATCCAGAAGATAGGGTGAACCGTCCACGTCTTCGTGACGGACTTCATCGACAGGACTTTTCTTACCTTCTCCGGCATAGAGTCTATCCGGAGCATTGAACACCAGGCCGTTTTCGATACCGACATTTTTATAGGCATGCACCACCCCAGGCGGAACGATCACCATCCGCGGTGCATCGAGGCCGGCATAAAAGATCTGGCTGACGCCGTATGTCGGTGAATCCGGGCGCGAGTCCCAGAGATAGACTTTAAAATTCGATGGACCGAGAAAACAGAAATAATCTGTCTGGTCCACATGTTCGTGGGGTCCGCGAGCCACCCCCGGCTTTGTCATGGAAAGGTAGGACATCACCGGCTTCATCAGGCCATCGAGCTCGTCGTGGCGAAACAGCTCGGCGAGCCAGCCCCGCTCGTCAAGAAATTTCGTCAGGGGCCGCACCACCACGTCATGAATCTTTCCCGGTTTAAAAATAATTGCCGTTTCCGTCACCTTACATCTCCTTGTGCAGAATTTCCGCGTAGACACGGGCAAGATAATCACGATATCCCGATTTCGGCGTCTCCGCAATCGCCTTTTCCATTCCGGCTGCATCAATAAATCCGAGCCGGAAGGCAATTTCCTCCAGACAGGCTATCTTCAGGCCCTGTCGGGCCTCAAGGGTGCCGATAAAATGACTGGCCTCAAGGAGGCTCTGGTGGGTTCCGGTATCAAGCCAGGCTATCCCGCGCCCCAACCTCTCGACCCGAAGTTCTCCGCGCCGCAGATATTCGAGATTCAGGTCGGTGATTTCCAGTTCGCCGCGTGCCGAAGGACGCATCGAGCGGGTCATTTCCACCACCTTATTGTCGTACAGGTACAGTCCCGGCACGGCATAATGGGTCTTGGGCCGGGCAGGCTTCTCTTCAATGCCGATCGCCTGTCCGTTTTCATCGAATTCCACCACCCCGTATCGCTCGGGATCATGGACATAGTACCCGAAAATCTTCGCCCCGCCGGCAAATTCAGCCACGGCCCTGTCGAGCCCCATCTTGCCGTAGAAGATGTTGTCACCAAGGATGAGGCAAACCGAATCGTCGCCGATAAACTCCTCGCCGACCAGAAATGCCTGGGCAATGCCTTTCGGCTCCGGCTGAACCTTGTAGCTGAGACGGATTCCCCAGCGGGACCCGTCGCCGAGCAAGGCCTGGAAGCGGGGGGTGTCATGGGGGGTCGAGATGATCAGGATGTCCCGCAGTCCCGCCATCATAAGCGTCGCCAGGGGATAGTAGATCATCGGCTTGTCATAGACCGGCTGCAGTTGCTTGCTCGCAACCAGGGTAAGCGGATAGAGCCGGCTGCCGGCGCCGCCCGCAAGGATAATACCTTTTTTGATCGCCATAGTAGAACCTGTCCTTAGCTGGATTCCTTTTTCAAAAACAGGAATGTTTTTCCTGTCTTATTATCACAGGGCTGGAAAAACAGTCAAATAATTAGATGGTTTTTATCCCTAAAGGGATTTTTTTTCGCCGGGGCGTTTCCGGATGGAAACTAAGTAACCCCGGGACTCACCCCCGTTGCGGATTCTCCTCGAGGATGGCCCTGGCTGCAGCCGGCAGGTCGTCAACAATCGGCACATCATCGGGCACACCAGCAGCATCCCTGGCGCCATAGCCGGTTTTAACCAGCAAGCTGCGGCAACCGGCAGCACGACCAGCGGCCACATCGCTCGTTTTATCGCCGACCAGGTAGGACCGGGCGGGATCGATCTGAAAATCAACCACCGCCTGCTCTATCATGCCGGGCATCGGCTTGCGGCACGAACATTCCACCGTGAATTCACCCGTACCGTGGTCAGGATGGTGGGGACAGACATAGAAGCCGTCGACAGCAATGCCATAGGGCACCAGCCGCTCCTGCAGGTGGCGGTGAAGCCGGTCGACATCCGCCAGCGAGTAATACCCTCGCGCAATACCGGACTGGTTGGTAACGACAATGAGCAAAAATCCGGCTTCCTTCAGCAGCCGCAAAGCCTGGGGCACGCCCGGCAAAAATTCGAAATCCTCTACCCGGTAGAGATATTCCTTCTCCACATTGATGACCCCGTCCCGATCGAGGAACACGGCTCTGTTGAGTTTTTCCACGGCATGATCAGCATGCATAGACGACGAAATGCTCCTGTCGGGGCGCGGCAAGCAGCGCGCCCGCATCAATATTCCCGTCAACTGTAATTCTGGAGGATTTTTTCAATAATGTTGGTGGTGGACTTGCCATCGACGAATTCCACCAACTCCACCCTGCCACCGTACGATTCCACCAGGTCCTTGCCCACAACGCGGTCAGGGGTGTAATCACCACCTTTCACCAGAACGTGGGGGTGTAGGGTTTCCAGAAGCCTGATCGGCGTGTCTTCGTCAAAAATTACCACATAATCGATACAGTCGAGAGCGGCAAGGATGTGGGCCCGTTCATTTTGACCGATCAGGGGGCGTTTTTCCCCCTTGAGACGGCGGATTGAGGCATCGCTGTTCAGGCCGAGAATCAGTAGATCGCCGTAGGTTCTCGCCTTCTGCAGATACTTGACATGACCCACGTGCAACAGGTCGAAACAGCCGTTGGTAAAGGCAATCCGCTTCCCCTTGCGTTTCTCTTCCTCAATACAGGAGGCAAGCACATCAAGGTTCTTGATCTTGATGTCGCTGTCTTGATGTTCGTGGCCGATGGAGCCGATAATTTCCTCGGGAGCAACCGTCGAAGTCCCCACCTTGCCGACGGCGATGCCGGCCGCGATATTGGCAAGCCGCGCCGCAAGTTCGAATGAAAGTCCACAGGCCAGCCCGATCCCGAGCGAAGCCACCACCGTGTCGCCGGCGCCGGTTACGTCGTAAACCTCGCGCGCAACCGTCGGAATGTGAACGTCTTCGCCACCGCGAAGAAAAAGCGACATCCCCTCGGAGCTGCGGGTTATCAGCAAGGCATCGTACTCCCCTTGAGCAAGCAGGAAGTCCGCGGCCCGGCGAAGGCTGCCGGCATCCGCAATGGCAACACGCGAAGCAACCTCGGCCTCCTTGCGGTTCGGAGTGATAATGGTGGCTCCCCGGTACTTGCCATAATCGTTACCCTTCGGGTCAACAATTACCGGGATACCCCGCTCCTTGGCGGAACCGATGATGCCGGCCAGGACCCGCGGTGTAAGGAGCCCCTTGCCATAGTCGGAGATCAGGATGATGTCCCAGATATTCTGCTGGTTGGAGACATATGCCAGGATCTTCTCCTCGAATTCCGGAGCAATGTCCTCCCGGGTTTCCCGGTCGATCCGGACGATCTGCTGATTAGCGGCCAGCACCCGGGTCTTTTTGCTGGTCATGCGCATCGGATCCTCGAAGACGCCCGCCACATCGACCCCCTTGCCGGTAAAAGCATGGCGCAGCAGGGTACCGTTTTCATCGCCGCCGATCACGCTGCAGATGGACACTCCGGCCCCGAAGGCGGCAAGGTTGTTCACCACGTTTCCGGCGCCACCGAGACGCATATCCTCCCGCCGGACATCCACCACCTGAACCGGCGCCTCGGGAGAAATCCGCTCGGCCGTCCCCCACAGGTATTCGTCAAGCATCAGGTCACCCACGACCAGAACGCGGACGGATCTTGCCCGCGTGAATATCGATTCGGCATCCTTGCGATCCATCGGCATTGCCGCTACCCTCCCGTAACAGATGAAGCAGCCCCCATCCTGTCAAGGATGCCCGCTGCCAGCAGTGGTATCATTATCTCATGGTGACCGGTAATGGTATAGCCCCGCCCCTTGCCGGAGGTGGGCCGTTTCACCACGTTCTGCAGCGGCCGGTAATGCTGCTGCATGTCGAAATTCGCCGTGGTGAAATCGTCCACATGGTAGCCGAGGTTTTGAACAATGGAGAGCGCCTTGAGAAACACCTCGGGCAACAGAACCGCGCTGCCCACGTTGAGGTAGACACCACCGTCGCCCAACTCGGAAACCACCGAAGCAAAGATGCGGAAATCGGTAAAGGATGCCTGACCGATGACAGCACCGTCGGCGGTCGGATGCTGATGCACGATATCGGTGCCGAGCGCAACGTGAACGGTAACGGGAATGTCGTTTTCCCGGCATGTTGCCAGCAGGCTCCAGTCCTTGTACGGGTTGCCGTTGTCGAGGATGAACCGGCCGACCGCCTCACCAAAGCCGACCCCGCGGGCCACGCCTTCACGAAGGGCGCGATTGATATCCCGTCCGGTCTCCTCGGCCATGCCGAACAGGCCGCAGTGCAGCACCTTACCCACGTCCTCGCTTGTTTCGCCGATAAGGGATATTTCATAATCATGAATGGCAACCGAACCATTGACGGCAAAGGCGGTGATGGCACCCGCTTCAACCAGGTTCTTCAATACCGGCTGGAGACCGCACTTGATCACGTGTCCGCCCATGGCCATGACCACCGGTTTGCCGGCCGCGCGAGCGGCAACCACGGCATCGATAACCGCCAGGAGGTTCTGCGACCCGAGTTGCGGAGGCATAGAACGGAGCAGTTCGTCCACCGACATCCCCGGCCGTACCCCGGCAGCGGCATCACGCTTCATAACGACCTTGTTGGAGCGTTCCGCCAGCGGATAGGTCTTTACCCCCGACAGGTCGATCGGTTCATATTTCATCGTCTTTCTCCCCGAACAGCGCCTGTTCCACCAATTCACAGAGAATATGGATAATGGTGATATGCCCTTCCTGGATTCGCGGCGTGTCGCTGCCCGGAACCGTCAGGTCGACATCCACCAGGGTTTTGATGCTGCCGCCGTCCTTACCGAGCAAGCCGACAGTCCGGCATCCCATTTCTCGCGCCAGGCGAAGAGCGGCAAGGACATTCGGTGAACAACCGCTGGTGGAAATACCAAGGACCACATCTCCTGCCTCGGCCAAGGCTTCCACCTGACGGCGGAAAATTGCGTCGAACCCGTAGTCGTTACCCACCGCCGTGAGGATCGAGGTATCGGTGCTCAGGGCAATGGCCGGCAGACCTCGCCGCTCGAGTTTGAAACGGCCGACGATTTCCCCGGCCAGGTGCTGGGCATCAGCGGCAGAACCGCCGTTTCCCATGACGAGGAGCTTTTTCCCGTTCCGGAACGCATCTTCCAGCAGACCGGCAACGTCCAGCATCTTCGGGGTGAGATCACGTTCGAGAGCTTCCATAACCTCGCGATGTGAGTGGAAAGCCGCACTGATTCTATCCTTCATTCAGACCTCCGCAACAGAAATACACTGTTCAAACTCGGCAAAAGAAAACCCATTTTCACCATCGAGACAAAGCAGTCCGTCCATTCCCGCCAGCAAACGAATATTCCGATAGGTCTCGCGAAGCCGCTGGAAAGCAGATCGGCAGGCACGGGAAAGAAAATATCTGGGAAGCTTTTCCACCAGGATGTTGTCGTGAAGATTGTGGAGCGAAGCGGAAACGATCGCACGGTACACGGAAGGGGGCGCAAAAACAAACACTTGATGTCCTTGACGGGCGGCAGAAAGCATGGAATTGAACACCGTACCGAGAGCTTCCCGGTCGAATTCCGCCGCGAGAAAGGTACAGAACACATGCGCCTCTCCCCAACGGGCCGTATAGGCAGCGATG
>JAQUHN010000140.1 GCA_028683555.1 Geobacteraceae bacterium
GACCTCGCGCGGCCCTGCCGTTGTACCGGCCCTGCCAAGGACGGTTGTTTCATGAAAGACCATCGGGTCGCCCTTGCCGTTACGCTGGTACTGCTTGTCGCCGGTGTCGGGATTGCCTTGGTGCTGGGCCGGTATCGAATCGGATGCGGCGCGCTCTGTGACATTATCGTTGCTTCGGTAGCTGGAACCGATAGCGGCCCGGAACATGCTACTTCTTCCCTCGTTCTCTGGTCGGTGCGCCTGCCCCGGGTGCTTGCCGCCATCATGGTCGGGGCGGCCCTGTCCGTTGCCGGCGCAGTATTTCAGAGCCTGTTCCGCAATCCGCTCGTCTCGCCCGCCATTCTCGGAGTTACCTCCGGTGCGAGCTTCGGTGCGACGCTGGCCTTTTTCCTCGCCGCCAATTCCGCCCTGGTGGTGGAAGGTTCGGCCTTTCTGTTCGGTCTGCTTGCCGTCACCCTTGCCTACCAGATAGGCCGTCGGAGCGGCAATTCCGTGACCAGCCTGGTCCTTTCCGGGGTCATTGTTTCCGCTCTGTTCAGCGCCGGTGTTTCGTTTCTCAAGTACAAGGCCGACCCCTATCAGCAGCTGCCGGCAATGGTCTTCTGGACCATGGGGAGCTTCAACAGCGTTGTCTGGTCGGATGCCGGCAGGGCTCTGCTGATCATAACTCCCGGATTGGCGGCAATTCACCTGTTCCGGTGGTGGCTCAATCCCATTGCCCTGGGAGACGAGGATGCCATGAATCTCGGCATCGATGTTCCCAAGGCGCGGTTTCTGTATATCGTCATCGGTACGCTGATCATTGCCTCGTCCGTATCATTGTGCGGCAATATCGGCTGGGTCGGGCTCGTCGTGCCCCACATGGCAAGGATCATCGTCGGTTCGGATCACGATGCCCTCATCCCTTTCACCGCCCTGCTGGGGGGGCTGTTCATGTTGGTCATGGACACCCTTGCCCGATCTTTTTCCGGTGGCGAGATCCCGGTCGGCATCCTTACCGCCCTGCTCGGGGCGCCGTTCTTTGCCTATCTGCTGGTGACGCAGCAAAAGAGGGGCGAGTGGCAGAATTAAGCGCTTGTTATCGGCAGGGTCAATTTTTTTGGATTCCTGATGGGCACTGTTTTATTTCGAACCTATCCGCCAAAATCAGGTGGATATGACATTTGACAAGACCTGCCAGGTTTTCGAAAACCTGGCAGGTCTACTAGACGGTTAAAGACACGCTTGCAATAGCGAGGACCCCATGAGCCATAGTGGCTGGAATGCGAAAGACTACAAAAAATTCGACGAGGACCGGGCCGGGGAGTACGCAGTGATCGCCAATGAGGTTTTCGCTCCCATCTACCCGGTGATCGCCCGTCAGATACTGGAACGCTGCGGCGTGGAATCGGGGCTCTGCATCGATGTCGGGTGCGGTCCGGCGAACCTTTCCCTTGCCCTGGCAAAGTTGACATCTCTCACTTTCTGCGCCATGGATTTTTCGCCCGATATTTTACGTTTTGCCCAGGCAAACATTGATCGGGAGGAGCTTGCGGCACGCATTGCAACCGTTGTCGGGGATGTGCACCGTATGCCGGTACCGGATGGGGTCGCGGCATTGATCATCAGCCGCGGTTCCATGCGCTTCTGGCGCAACCGTCCCGCCGCTTTCCGGGAAATGTGGCGGGTTCTCGAACCGGGCGGCAAGGGCTACGTGGGCGGCGGACTCGGCTCGTCCCGACTGGCGGAAGAGATCAATCGGGAGATGATCAAGCGGGGCGCTGACTGGCAGAACAAACCGAAAACTCAGGCGCGGAAAAACGACACTGCCGAATGGCGGGAAATCATGGCAAAGGCGGGATTTTCACGGTACGAGATCATTCGTGACGACTCGGGTTCCTGGGTGTATTTCGAGAAAGAGGGATAACAGGGTGGCCCGGGAAACCAATGGTCGTAGCGGGGATTGCCGGAAGACGCCATTCGTCTTTAGCAGGGGCATCCGTCAGGGAGATAGTGAATGAGAATCGTTGTCTGCACCGTCGCGCTCTTTCTGGCCTTCTTTTCGCACTTCGACGATGTCCGTGCTGCCGGGCAGGCCATGAAGACCGTGACCGACCGCTACGGCAAAAAAATCCGGGTTCCGGTGGAGCCGAAGAGGATTGCCTGCTTTTTCGGGCCTTCCTATGAAAAAGTGTTCCTGCTCGGCGCGGCGGACCGGGTTGCCGCCATGTCCATCAGACAGCCTCCCTGGGCACACAAAATCAATCCCGGGCTTGAAAATATTGTGGTCATGCCTTCCTACAGCAACCCGGATGTGGAGCGAATGCTTTCACTGGGCATCGATCTCGTTTTCTACTGGCAATGGCCGCAGCAAACCCGGCACATGACCAATGCGGGGATTCCGGTCGTCTGCCCCTACGACGGCAAGGGGAGCCCGACAACGAGGGAAGAATTCACGAGTCGCTATAAGGATGAAATCCGTCTGTACGGCGACGTACTGGGGGCTCGGGCAAAAAAGACCGCCGCGTCCTACTGCGCTTACTATGACACGGCCTTGCGGCGGGTGCTTGCCGTTACCGGGAAGATACCCGAGAGCCGACGGCCGACGGTGTACTACATCACCGGCAGAAGTATCTTCGCTACCCAGGGCCGCTATTCGTTGGCCTACTGGCTGGTGGACATGGCGGGGGGAAGGCTGGTGTCACGGACGCTGCCGCCCGGTTTCGTGGATGCTTCCATGGAACAGATTCTCGCCTGGGACCCGGAGGTCATTCTCGTCGGCGGTATCATTCCCACCGAAGGCATCATGTCGGACCCGCGCTGGAAACCGGTACGGGCTGTCAGCAACAGGCGGGTCTACCCCTGTCCGGAAGGAATTTTTCTCTGGGGGCACGGCAGCAGCGAGTCACCCCTTTTCGTCATGTGGCTGGCCAAGGTCCTTCATCCGGAAAAGTTCCGCGATCTGGACCTGGAGCGAGAGACCAAGGAGTACTATCGACGGTTTTACCACTATCGGCTCACCGACGACGAGGTGCGGCGGATCCTGCATCGGATTCCGCCGCAAGGCTGGAAGCAGGGTGTCGGGATAGGTGGCAATCCGTAACAGCTACTAAGCAGACCTGCCAGGTTTCAAAAACCTGGCAGGTCTCTGTAAGCACGTTCGGTAAAGGTTACGAGGAGAAAGGTGATTCATGAAGAATAAAAGTATCCGCTTTCTTTGGCTATGCTTTTTTATCGGTTCCCTGCTGGTAACGTTCGGCTGCAAAGCCGACCGGAAAGAAACTGACGGGGCAACCGTCACCGTTGTCGATCAACTGGGAAGAACGGTAACTGTCTCAAAGAACATCAAGCGGATTGCTGCGCTCCATCACTTCGGCGGCAAGGTGGTCTTTGCCCTCGGCGCCCAGGAGCTGCTGGTGGACCAGGCGCTCTATCACCGTGAAAACCAGGCAATGGCGGAGGTGAATCCTTCCTTTGCCGCCAAACCGAAACTCATCCAGGGGCATGACATCAACTATGAAGAACTGGTGGCCCTCAGGCCGGACATCGCCATCGCCTACACCTCGTTCGACCCTTCCGATATGGAGCAGCTGCAGGATGCGGGCATCAAGGTCATTGCCATCAGGGGCGAAACCCTGGAAGAGAGTTTTGCCGGCGTGCGGCTGGTGGCGAAGGTTCTCGGCCGCGTGCAGCGGGGGGAGGAATACATCGCCGACTGCCGTAGGTTGTATGATCTGGCGAGAGAAAGAACCGCGGTGATTCCCCCGGAAAAGTGCCTCAAGGTGATGTTTGCCGGTCCGAAGAACATCTATTCCGCGGCAACCGGCCAGATGCTCCAGAACACACTGCTGGAGTTGGCCGGCGGTCGAAATGTGGCCTCGGCCCTTACCGGTTTCTGGGCGTCCGTTTCGCCGGAGCAGATTGCGGCCTGGAACCCGGATGTGATCTTCCTCGGTTCCAGTCTTGATTCCTACGGCGCCGAGGCTTTGTTCGGCAATCAGCAATTCAGGACCGTCAAGGCAGTGAAAAACCGGCGGGTCTACGTTTTTCCCTCCAACATCGGCTGGTGGGATTATCCGGCGCCCCATTGCGTTCTCGGTCTTGTCTGGATGGCGAAAACCCTCTATCCCGACCGGTTCCGCGATGTGGACATGGTAAAGGTCGCCGACGAGTTCTACCGCAAATATCTCGGGTATTCTTTTACTGCCATGGGGGGAAAGTTATGAAAGTCTCACTACTCAGGCTCACCAGTTCATGAAAAATACCTGCCTCATACTCTGCTTCTTCGCCTTCGGGCTGGCGCTGCTCGGCGCACTGGCCACCGGACGCTACCCGATCGGGGTTGGCGATCTGTTGCCCCTTGCCGCTTCCAGTCTCGGCTACAACGGGCATGTCCCGCCCGAGATGCAGATGGTGTTCTGGAATATCCGGGTGCCGCGTATCCTGCTGAGCATTGCCGTGGGCAGCGGCCTTTCCATTGCCGGGGTCGTTTTCCAGGCACTGTTTCGCAATCCGCTGGCCGCTCCCGATATTCTCGGCGTGACCGCCGGTTCCAGTTTCGGCGCAGCCCTTGCCATCATGTTTTTTACCACGTTCGTGCTCGGGGTGCAGGGCTGCGCCTTCCTGTTCGGTGTGTTCGCCGTTTCCATTGCCTACTTCCTCGCCAACCGGAGCTGGGATCGCTCCACCTCGGTTCTGGTCATCTCGGGGATCGTGGTTTCGGCCGTCTTCCAGGCAGGGGTTTCCATCCTGATGTACCTGGCGGATCCCTATGATCAGCTTGCCAAGATCGTGTTCTGGATCATGGGCAGTTTCCATGTCGCCTCGTGGGCCAAGGTGCAGGCGACCCTTCCCGTGGTGGTGGTCGGTTCCGCTCTTCTTTGCCTGTTCGGCTGGCGGCTCAATATTATGACCCACAACGAAGAAGAGGCCCTTTCCCTTGGCGTTGATGTATTTCGCTGGCGGCTGTTTTACCTCGGCACCAGTACCCTGATCGTTGCCTCGTCGGTGGCCGCGGTGGGCAACATAAGCTGGGTGGGCCTGATCGTGCCGCATATCGCCCGCTACCTGGTCGGTACCGAGCATCGGCGGCTCATTCCGGCGGCGGCTTTTCTCGGCGGCGGTTTCCTGCTGGTCATGGATACCGTGGCCAGAACCGTCTCGGCATCAGAGATTCCCATCAGCATCATTACCTCGATCCTGGGGGCGCCATTTCTCGGCTACCTGGTGATTCACCGAAAAACGAACGGAGCTTTCGATGCCGGTTCGGGTTGAGGGACTGACAGCAGGATACGGCAACAGTACCGTTCTCCATGACATTTCCGTGGAGATCGGCTCCGGGCGCATTTGCGCCCTGATCGGCCGCAACGGTTCCGGCAAGACCACGTTGATGCGCTGCATCAACGGGATTCTCAAGCCTTCGAAGGGCAACATCTCTGTTTCCGGCAGGGAAATCTCGCAGATGAAAAGGGAGGCGATAGCCCGATTGATCAGCCTGGTTCCCCAGGGCAACTATTCGCCGTTTCAGTTTTCCTGTCTGGAGATGGTTCTCATGGGCGGCGCATCACGCATCAAGCCGTGGAGCGCACCCTGTGCGAAGGAGAAGCGGCGCGCGGCGGAAATCTGCCGCGAGGTGGGCGTGGCCGACTTGGTTGACCGACCGTTCAACTGCCTTTCCGGAGGGCAGAAACAGCTGATCATGCTGGCCCGGGCCCTTCACCAGGACTCACCGGTGATGCTGCTGGACGAACCGAATGCCCATCTGGATTTTCCGAACCAGCACCGGATGATGGCGCTGATGCGACGCTTCGTCAAGGAGCGGGGCGTGACCGCCCTTATCACCCTCCACGACCCGAATCTGGCCCTGCAGTATTCCGATGACGTGGTGATGCTGAAGGAGGGGACGGTGGTGGCGGCAGGGCCGACAGCCGTACTGCTCGATGATGTCCATCTGCAACAGGTGTTCGGATCGGAGATCAGGGTGGATCGGACCGTTTCCGGTACCCATGTGGTGGTGCCGTGCAATCCGGCTTTTTAGGAGGTACTTATGCAGTGCAACTATTGTGAGTGGCGGTGCGATCTTACCGGCGGTAAGCCGGGGGTGTGTCGCATGTACGAGGAAGCGGGCGGCGCGATCAGGGAGCGGTTTCCGCACCGCTGGTCAAGCTGCATCTCTTCCCGTATTGAATCGATACCCTTCTATCATGTCCGGCCCGGCAGCAGGGTCCTGGTGATCGGCACCATGGGCTGCAATTTCAGCTGCCGCTACTGTTCCAACGCTTTTATTGCCAAGGAGGATCCGACTATCGTTCAGGAACGGATGCTCCAGTTCTCTCCGGCCGAGGTGGTCCGCAAGGCGAAGCAGATGGGCTGCTGGAGCATTGTCTTCAATGTGAACGAACCAGCCATGTCCTTCCCTACTCTGCAGGAGCTTGCCGAAGTTGCTCGATCGGAGGGTGTTTCCCTGGGGTGTCTCACCAATGCCTATACGACCGAAGAAGCGACGGAGTTGCTCGCATCGATCTTTTCCTTCTTCAACATCGGCCTGAAGGGGTTGTCTCCCACCTTCAACCGGGAACATATCGGGATTCCCAGCGCCGAACCGATCCTGCGGAACATCCGGCGGCTTGCCGCTACCAGGCACGTGGAGGTGACTACGCCGATCATCGAGTCGGTCAACGACGGAGAGTTGGAACAAATGGCCCGCTTTCTGGCGGATGTGGATCCGGAAATTCCCTGGCACGTCTTCCGCCTGCTCCCCGAGGATGAGATGAAGGAAGCCCGGTATCCGAATGTGGAGAAAATTGCCGGAGCACTTGATTCGGTTCGCTCGATCCTGCCCTATGTGTATTTTCATAACTTCGTCGGCTCCGAATGGGTCAATACCCTCTGTCCCGGCTGCGACTCGGTGGTGGTGGAGCGCTTCAGTCTCGGCTGCGGCGGCGACCGGTTGAAAGCGTTCCATTGTGTCGAAAAAGGATGTCCTGACTGCGGTCGGGAGATCAGACTGTTGGGAGATGTCGCGGAGCAGTGGAACTCGCGGGAGGTGAACAGATGAGTGTAGCGATTATCGATGCCCGGGAATGGCAGAAGACTTTCGATCTGAGGACCGGTGAGACAGTGGCGGATCGGCATCCGTTGTTCGGGATGGTGCAGGGGGTGCAGGAACGGCATCCGTATCCGGGCGACCTGGATGTAGCCGGCAATCGCTGGGTGACCGATACTGCCCTGGACCTGATGGAGCAATACGATCCATCCTTCGTATTCCTTACCTATGCCCAGCAGTATTTTTCCGGCCGTTATTCCGTGCTGACGGATGCGGATTGGCCCGCAACGGTTGCGGCCGTGTTCGAGGAGGTGGAACGTTTTGTCGCTCGTTCCGGCTTCACTCCGTTGATTGTCGGCACGGGGGGCATGACGCCGCTTGCAGCCTCCATCGATCTGACGCGCCTGGACGGTCTGGCCCTCTGTACGCACTGGTCGGCACGCTATGCCGGTCTCCATGATCCTTCTCCGCGGGACCTGCAGACTGTAGCCGCCCATCCGGAGATCGAACGGATTGTCACCCGGGATGACTTCCGCCAGCTTTTCCGGGACAGCCCCTCGGATGGATCGAGAGCCCCCGAATACCTGCTGGTGGCCCGGGAGGGCTGCATGTTCAAGACGGCGGGTGGTGCTTTCCGGCAGGTTCGAAGGGTTCCCTCGCCCGGGTATTTCATCCCCGTGTCCGCGTGCCTGGAGGACGTGTCGGACGTTACCGACATCCGCAAGGCGGTTGACAGGCGCATCAGTACCGGCAGGGTTGCCCTGATTTTCGTTGAAGGTCTCGGGGCCGACGACTTTCCCTGGCCGAGCCGAAAGGTTGCCAATGGTCGTGAATGGTTTTTCTACGAGACGGGGGATGCCCAGTACCTCACCATCACTACGGGACGTCACCAGGTGTTCGAGTATCCTCCGGGATACCGGTACTTCGAGGAAGACGGGCCCGGCAAGGAATTTCCCTTTTCCGGTTATTTCCGGTCAGTGCCGGAGGACACCATTGGCGCCACCAGCGCGGCGAGGAGTATCGCCGTGGGAAACCGGAGCATGTTCATGCACATGGCGGCCGGGGCCGATATCTCGCTGGAGTGTTTTGCGCGAAACCTCTACAACCAGGGAACCATGGCCGTCATTCACCGCAGCGACAAGGCCTGATTGTTTCTGCCGGGAGATGTTCTTGGCAAGGGTGTTCACCGCAGGGCGTCTGCCATGACTTTGTACACCGTGGTATTGTCCATTGCCCTGGAGAGCTTTTCGCTCCCTGGCCCTTCGCTCCAGATCATCGTGTCCACTGCGGTGTGTCCCTTGCCGATCCAGGCGGTTTTCAGGGGGGCACCAGGGCCAGGCAGCGAAGCTGTGGGGCCGGTTACGACGAATCCGCCGGTCTCATGGTCGGCCACGACAATCAGCAGGGTCGACTCCTTGCGTTTCCGGTCGGCCTTGAGCCAGTTCTTGACGACCGCCACCGCCTCGTCAAAGGCAAGGACCTCCCCCAGTTGCATGGGGTAGTTGTTGCGGTGATTGGCTTTGTCCACCAGGGCGCCTTCCACCAGCAGGAAAAAGCCGTCGCGGTCCTTTCCCAGCAGCGCGAGGGCCGCCGCGGTCATCTCCGGCAGGCTTGGTTCCCGGTTCTCCGGGGTTCGGTGGCATTCCGGTGTCATGCCGCGCGACTGGAACAGTCCGAGCAGTTTTCGTGCGCCCCCTGCGACCGCTTTCGACAGTTCGTCCCGATCACTGACTACGGTATAGCCCTTCTGTCGTGCCGTTATCAACAGGTTTCCTTTTGTCCCGCCTTGATCCGAAGTTTCCGTGGTGAATGCAGAACGTCCCCCACCCAGTAGAACATCCACCTTCGTTGTTTCCAGGTACTGGCGGCCGATTTCCTGGCGGCAGTCCCGGGTTGGTGCATGGGCGGCGAATGCCGCCGGGGTTGCTTCGGTAATGCCGTCGGTTGTGACCAACCCGGTAGCCTTGCCCATTTTTCTGGCCAGTTCCAGAATACTTGGTCGCACCGGGCGACCATCGCCATGGTAACAGATTTCGTTGTTGTCGAACTTTTCGCCGCAGGCCCAGGCCGAGGCTGCCGCGGCCGAGTCAGTGACGAGGCTGTTGGCGGAATGGCTGCGCTGGTAGCCGATGTGCTGCAGCGTTTCGAAACTCAGCGGGGCGCCGTTCGGGCCGTGTTTGAAGGTCCGGGCGGCAGTCACATCGGCCAGGCCCATGCCGTCCGGAATCATGATGATGATATTCCTGGCGTTGCCGGCAAGGGATTGCATGGGCGAGAGGGTCAGGAACACTAGGGCGGTTGTTGTGGAAAGCAGGAGCTTGCGAAGGGTGTGCATGGCTGAAATGTCCTTTTCAGGGATTGGCATTTCTTTCAGCTGATGAGAAGCTTGGTCATGGAACGGTTTTGACTGTCCCCAGCCCCTCCAAAAGCAGGAGGGGGGCAGGGGGTGGTCAATAGAGTTGAAGTTACTTCAGAGAAATATGCAATTTGACACTAGTCTTTTGGGCGCCCTGCTCCGGTTTTTCTGCCGGTTTCCCCATCGCCGAAAGCGACTTTGGGGTGCCATCTGCGGATGACAAAGCCCTTGGAGTTTTCTGTTCCAGCTTCATTGTATGCATCGAGCGGCATCCGGCTGGCAAGCAGGTGCCGGAGAGCTTGCTTCAGGTTCCTTACCTGTACTCCGCCACCGGTTCCCTGGCAATCGAGCCTGCTTTCGATGAGCCGATCCGGGTCAAGGATGATCATTACGTGTCCTTTCCAGACGATCAGGTCGAGCGGTGCGGTGCGCTGTACGATCCGCTCGGCATCGAGACCCGCTATTGCTACCGGGGATCCGTAACGGACCAGCGTCGAGGTGTTTCTCGGCGTCCAGCCATCGGTGGCTTCATAGAGCAGTCCGGAA
>JAQUHN010000141.1 GCA_028683555.1 Geobacteraceae bacterium
CTCGGCGTATGGCCGCTGCACGGTATCTGCGGAACCTGGGGAGGAATTGCCGCCGGGATATTCGGCTACAAGGAATTGGGCGGAATTGGCGGCGTATCTTTCATTTCCCAGCTGATGGGAAGTCTCGCTGCTGTAGTTTTCGCCCTCACCTGCAGTTATCTCGTTTATACCCTGCTGCAAAAAACCGTCGGCATCCGATTGGACAAGGAAGATGAATTCATCGGCCCCGACCTCTCAATACACCGTATCGATGCCTATCCGGAAGATCAAGTAAAATAATCCGGAACATCGTGTTATCGATGTTCATGCTACGTCAGCGCTTTCACGGAGAATATTTTACAGTTTTAATGCAGATATGCAGTTCGATGAAAAACGCCCGAATCCGGCAGCTCGTTCGCTTCGAGTACTAATGACGACCGATTACAATACGCTTCGCTGAAATATCATCTTAGGCAGAAAAGATACTTGCCGGCTAGAAACAAAATATATTATTTGACTTTGTGAAGTTTCGAACGGCCCTGTTACAGGGCCGTTCTTTTAGCTGAACATTGATAACGTCCCATCTTTCCCTTCAACCTCTTGATAATTTTTTCGGAGTGCATTCCTTGTGTTGCGTTTTTTTGCACCTTAAAAACTTTTTGACCATTGTCCGGCCCGGATTTGCTTCCGGGGCGGTATTCTCCCCTGTTACGTGGTAGAGAATGCTGCTAGTTCTTTAAGGACCTGTCAGCCTGGAAGGCTGTTTAGCGGGCTACCTATTCTCGACGATTGCTGGCGATTCAGAAACTTTACCCTGTGCTGTGGAAATTGAAATTTATCACCGGTAGCTATACTGCTTTTTTTACTTGACAATTTGTACCAACTGCAATACTTTACAACTATGAAAAATGATTTACAGAGATCATATGATTTAAAGAGAAAAGAACTGGAAACCGTATGCCGCAGTAACGGTCTTGCCCTGACAATACAGAGACGGGCGATTTTTGATGCTCTTGCATCAAGGACTGACCACCCTACGGTTGACCAGGTGTATGAAGACATCAGCGAAAAGCTCAAAGGGGTCTCGAGAACAACGGTGTACCGGGTGCTGGAAACGTTCGTATCAATTGGTGTTGCGACGAAAATCAGCAATCCGGAATCTAAGGCCCGATTTGACGCTGACACGAAACGTCATCATCATTTAACGTGTATTGCCTGTGGAAAAGTTCTCGATCTTCACGATCCCACTCTCGACAATCTGGTGCCTCGTGAAGGGAAAATACCTGATTTCGATATTCTTGATTATTCGATTACTTTTACCGGAATTTGTTCCGGTTGTCGTAAAAAACCGCTGAACAAGCATTGAATATCCCCGAAGAGACTGTTATCTGGCAACAATGAAGCACCTCTAAAACAGTATTGTCGAAAGGAGCAAGCATGAAACCGGTTGAGTTGAAAAAAGATATTTTCTGGGTGGGTGCTATTGACTGGGCAGTACGCGATTTTCATGGCTACGAAACCCCCCGAGGAACAACCTACAACAACTATCTTATCCTGGATGAGGAAGTTACCTTGGTGGACACGGTTAAATATGATTTTGCCGACATTACCATCAAGCACATAAGGAACCTTGTTGACCCAATGCAAATCAAGCATGTGGTCATTAATCATATTGAAAACGATCATGCTACCAGCATCGACAAGATCATGGCCATTGCACCAAATGCCACGATTCATATTACCGAACGTGGAAAAAAAGGTCTCGACAGATTCTTCGATCTGTCCCGCTGGAAAGTTAATGTGGTAAAGACCGGCGATACGTTGAAAACCGGTAAAAACACCCTGCTATTTTTTGAAACGCCCATGGTTCACTGGCCGGATTCCATGATGACTTTCTGTCAGGAAGCCGGGGTCCTTTTCAGTCAGGATGGCTTTGGACAACACCTGGCATCCACTGCTCGATTCGATGATGAATTCAGCGCCTGCGTTTCCTCGGTTGTGCTCGAAGATGCTGTGATTGATTATTATGCCAATATTCTCATGCCTTTCGGGCAACTTATCCTGGACAAGATCGCCGATCTGCAGAAGCTTGGCATCGCACCGGAGATCATAGCACCGGATCATGGCATTATCTGGAGATCACAACCACAGAAAGTTATTGATTCCTATATCCAGATGGCAAGCGGGAAAGCTGATCTCCGTGCCCTTATAGTTTATGACACCATGTGGAAGAGCACGGAAATGATGTCGGTTCCCATTGCAGAGGGTATCAGGGACGAAGGTGTTGATTGCAGAATTCTGAAACTGAGAGCAACACCGATGAACGTTATCATCAAAGAGTTCTGGAAAGCAAGGGGGACCCTATTCGGCACCCCTACCCTGAACAATATCATGTATCCGTCCGTGGCTGAATGCCTTACGCACTTGCGCGGACTTCGCCCCAAAAACAGACTTGCCGGCGCATTCGGAAGTTATGGCTGGGGTGGCGGAGCGGTAAAAGAAGGCTATGAGATCTTTGAAAAAATGGGGCTTGAGAAGTTTGAACCAGGATTGCAAATAATTTACAAACCGTCATCCGAAGACGAAGAAAAGTGCTATCAATTTGGTAAACAATTTGCGCTGCGTCTCAAGGAATACCACATGCGCTTCTAATAGAAGCGTAATCTCAGCACAAAAAGGAGAATACAATGCCCAAACCCAAACAATGGCAGTGCACTGTCTGCGGTTACAAACATGAAGGTCAAGCACCACCGAAGCAATGCCCGCCCTGTGGCGCCGATGCATCCCGGTTTGTTCCATTTAAATAGGAGCTTTCTGGAATCAACAAAACCCACCGTTACGCCTTGGCGCAGCCAAGACCACGCGATCCAATACGGTGATGATAAAAAAACCGGTATCCCTTAAACAGGATGCCGGTTTTTTTGTTGCATTTATTAGCGAACCTAGTCTGGTTTTCATCCGGAAACGGTTCTTTTTCGCCCTGGCTGTGTCAATCCGCGGGCCTGCTTGTGCGGCGTACCTGGGTACGCCTCCGCGCAACCCCTTGATTTCCTTGCCAAGACAAAACATCCCTCGTTTCCGAATTGAAAACCGAAAGTTTCAAATCCGGGGTTTCCGGATGGAACCTAGTCTGGAATTCGCTCCAATTCAGCGAGCCATGCCGTCGCCTCACCATCGCTGGGTGCGCGCCAGTCTCCTCGGGGAGAAAGAGATCCTCCCGACCCGACTTTTGGCGAATTCGGCACACAGGTGCGTTTGAACTGACTGGTTTTGAAAAAGCGCCACAGAAAAACCTTAAGCCATTGTTTAACTTCATGCAGGTTATATGCATGGCGTTTTGATTCCGGAATATCCGGCCAGCCAGGGACGTTTTTGTCATGCCAGGCATTCCACGCCAGGAAAGCAACTTTTGCCGGAAGGTAGCCGAGCCGCAACGTATAGTAAAGAATGAAATCAACAAGTTCGTAGGGACCGACGATATCCTCGGTTCGTTGAACAGGCTGACCACCGGACTCATCACCAGGAACAAGCTCGGGACTGATTTCCGTTTCCAGGATATCATTAAGGACCGGACTGACATCGGGGCCGAGTTGATCAGTCAAAGCCGTCCAGCGAATCAGATATTGTATCAGCGTCTTGGGAACACTGGCATTGACATGGTAGTGAGCCATGTGATCGCCAACCCCATACGTACACCAGCCAAGGGCCATTTCACTCAGGTCACTGGTCCCCACAACGATTCCACCATACTGATTGGCTAATCGGAACAGGTGGCTTGTCCGCTCCCCAGCCTGAACATTTTCAAAGGTGACGTCATAAACAGGCTGACCTTCATGGAAAGGATGTCCAATATCTTTGAGCATCTGGTGACAACTTGGCCTGATATCAATTTCCCGATAGGTGCATCCCACTGTCCTGATCAATCGACGTGCCTGTTCGAGAGTACGTTGGCTGGTGGCAAAACCGGGCATGGTGTAGGCAAGGATGTGAAAACGGGAAATGCCCAGCACATCCATGGCACGTGCACACACGATCAGTGCCTGAGTGGAGTCAAGCCCCCCAGATATGCCGATGATCATCTTGTCGGCGCCGGTTGACTTAAATCTCTGGACCAGTGCCTGAACCTGAATCTCGTAGACTTCCCGGCATCTTTCGTCTCGCCGGTTCGGATCGCTCGGTACGAAGGGGAATCGTTCGTAGCGTCGCACAAGAGGGATTTTCTCATCAAGGGGAACAGCAATCGGGAAAGTAATTGTCCTGAATTCCAGGAGAGAGTCCCGAAAGCGATGGACTGATTGGCCGAAGCTGTTCTGACGCATTCTCTCCTGAATGAGTCTGTCGAGATCCACATCGCCATAGATAACCTGGTCATCTTGACTGAAACGTTTCGATTCAGCCACCATGGAGCCGTTTTCGTATATCATCCCATGCCCGTCCCAGGCAAGATCGGTGGTAGACTCTCCGGTACCGGCCGCACTATAGAGATATGCAGCAAGACAGCGACCTGACTGGTTAGCCACCAACTGGCGACGGTAGTCAGCCTTGCCGATGGTTATGTTGGAAGCCGACAGGTTGACAAGCACTGTCGCTCCTGCCAGCGCGGCATAGGATGAAGGGGGGATCGGGACCCACACGTCTTCACAGATTTCAATGTAAAATTTGAAGAGAGGTTGATTTTCTGCCTGAAAAAGCAGACGGTTGCCAAACGGGATCTCTGTTTGGCCGAACAAGTCGATACTGTCACGCAAAGAATGATCGGCAGGTGCGAATTGTCGCAGTTCATAGAATTCGCGGTAATTCGGCAGGTATGTTTTGGGTGCAATACCGAGTATTCTGCCTTGGTAAAAAACGACAGCGCAATTGAAGAGAATTCCGTCGATTCTCAGGGGAAGGCCGACAATGCCGATAATAGGAATGTTGCGTGAAGCCTCCAGAATTGTCCCGAGTCCAACGAGACAAGCATCAAGGAGGGTCTGTTGATGGAAAAGATCATCACAGGAATAGGCAGAAAGGCCAAGTTCGGGAAAGACGGCCAGCAAGGCCTTGTTTTCCATGGCCTGGCGAAGCAGAGCAATGGTCTCACGAGAGTTGTATTCGGGGTCCGCCACCTTCAGTTTCGGAATTGCAACGGCAGTACGGATGAAGTTATGAGTATAGAGATTAAGAAATTCGTTTTGCTGGCTCATGGGGCGTTCCCTTCAGTGACGATGGTTGGCTCATCTTCAGGTATCGCGATGCAACGCAGAGAGCCAATTGACGCACTCTTTCTACACCTTCCGAAACCAGAGTGTCAATGCTTTTCAGCCATGAACCGGTCCGCAACCGGGTGAGTCATTCACATTATTTCACGAATGTTTCGTCAAACGAGGCGGTTATATCAGGCAGCCTCTTCCACCCAGGCAAGTTCTCCTTCACCAAACATTCCTTCCACGTCGAGAAGGATAATCAGTTTTTCTCCCAAACGACCAATTCCGCTGAAGCAATTCCCGCTGGAGTTCTTCACCGTTTCAGGGGTCGGTGAGACGCTGTCGTTTTCTAGCTTGATGACATGGGAAACTTGATCCACGATAAGACCAATTGTGGCACCGATAATATCCACAACGACAATCCGTCGGGAATCACTGTTTTCATCCGAAGATTCCGGTAGATTAAACCTTTTCCGGAAGTCGATTACCGGAATAACGCGGCCGCGCAGGTTGATGACGCCTTCTGCATAAGCAGGAGCATTGGGAATTTTTGTGATTTCCATCATCCGGATGATTTCCTGAACTTTCAGTATGTCGACACAGAACTCTTCGTTTCCCACGGTAAATCCAACCATGTGATGCATCTCGTCAACGCCTGCGTGCGATATTTTCATAGAGTACCTCCAGAATTTAGTTGATCTCTGGAAATCTTATCGGCACTGGCTCAAAATTACTTTAGAGAATTTTCAGGAAAATGATTGTGCAGTACGAAAGGAAGCAGTCGCTACTGAAGTTTGTTTGTAGTAAAGGTATCAAGTGGATATGAAGGCACTCTCTGCTAAACTGTACAGTGAGATAACACCCATTCCATCAAAGGCGAAAAACTCTCATGAAGGCACTTGGCGTAGGCATTGATACCGTGCGAATTCCCTGCATCTTGTTGCTGGTTTTCCTATGCTGTTCATTGATGAGCGTACCGGGCAAGGCTTTCTCATCGAATCAATCCCCAGCCCGCAACAACGAAGAACATATCCTCTATTTTTTCTGGGGAGAAGGATGCCCGCACTGCGCGGCAGCAAAGCCGTTCCTTGACCGTTTGGCAAAGAAGTATCCCTCACTCGAAATTCAGTCCTTCGAAGTATTTCGTGACGAGGAAAACCTGGATTTTATGCGGGAAATGGCGGCATCACGTGGCATGGCACCAAAGGGTGTTCCAACCTTTATCATCGGTGAAAATATTTTCGAGGGTTTCAATGAAAACATCTCGCAAGAAATCGAGGCTGCTGTTTCCGCCGGAATAACCAGGAAAAAGCCATCCCGTCCCATGGCAACGCCACAACCGGAGCATACTCCAGCTGAATCGGTTTCGCTCCCTTTCTTCGGTAAAAAAAAACGTTCACTCGCTATCATTACCCTATTTCACGATAATCATCGCTGGTCTCGACAGCTTCAATCCCTGTGCCTTTTTCGTCCTGTTCGCCCTGCTGAGTCTTCTGGTTCATGCGCATTCGCGCAAACACATGTTGCTGGTCGGAGGGATCTTCGTACTATTTTCCGGGTGCATCTATTTTCTTTTCATGGCTACATGGCTGAACCTGTTCTTTGTCATCGGCCATCTTGCCGCAGTGACCTATGTTGCCGGATCTCTGGCATTGATCATTGCACTGATAAACATCAAAGACTATTTCTTCTTCAAAAAAGGTGTTTCTCTCAGCATTTCCGAAGCATCTAAGCCGAAACTTTTCGAACGGATGCGCAGCCTGATCAGAACGGATTCACTCCCTGCAGTGCTTACCGGAACGATCGTGCTTGCTGTTACCGCAAACAGTTACGAACTGCTCTGCACTGCCGGATTTCCCATGATTTACACTCGGGTACTTACGCTCAATTCTCTTTCACCAGGCGGGTACTATGGTTATCTCGCTCTTTACAACCTGATCTATGTGCTGCCTCTTGCCGTCATTGTTACTTTTTTCGTAGTAACTCTTGGCAGCAAAAAACTTACCGAATTACAGGGACGGGTTCTAAAGCTTCTTTCCGGTTCAATGATGTTCTCTCTGGCCCTGGTGCTCCTGTTTGATCCGGCTATCCTCCAAAACCCTCTAGCCTCGGCCGCAATTCTTTTAATCGCTCTTACGCTGACAGCAGGTATCGTCAAGTTGACCAGAAAGCATCTCATCACCTGACAATCGTTCTAATTCGTAAAAAATGCTGCTGTCTGATTCCGGTGCCACAGTCGGAAACGCAAAAAGCAGGAAATTGATTTTCCTGCTTTTCAATACGGCAAACAGCCCCACCATGTGGAGACTATTTCGCTCACAGTAACGCTACAGCTCCTTCTCGACAGGGTAAATCACCAGGTGCCTGTCGGGCTCCCTTCCCACACTCTGAGCAACGAGCCCGAGACTCGAGATGTATCGATGCTGAACCTTGCGCAGCGCAGGACGGCGAGGAGTTAAAGCCACGTCAACTCCTTCTTCGAGCGCCCTTCGCACAGCCTGCTCGGTTTCTTCGATAGCTTCGCGGACTTCCTCTTCATCCATTCCTTGAACCAGATTGAAAATTCTTTGCAACAACCTTCGCAACTCCGCAGTTGTATTTCGTTTGATAAAATGAAGGGGCGCGTCCGAAAGTCGGGTGATTTTTTTCAAGCCCATGTCTTCGGCACGGGAACGGAGCGCTATGATCAGATCTGCCGATTCGATACGGGATACAATCCGGATATCCAGTTCGAGATCTCGGCCGGCACGTTCGAGGACTTCGCGGTTTACCCCATGGGGATAGACTCGAACAGGGCCGGAAGGTTTCGGCAGGCTTCTTTCCGGAGCCGGAGAAGAAGGCCTGGAAGAACGCAACGAAGGAGCCTGGCTCTTTGTTTCTTCAACGTGAATTTGTCCGTCTTCCGTTTGCTTTCTCCGCTCTCCGCGTGGCAGATACCCCCGCAGCAGGCCATCAACGGCAGCTCCCGTGTCTTTGTGAACGGTAACTTCGTGCCGACCGGCCATCTCAACAAGTATTTCGAAGGTAGGCGGTGCCTTCCGTTCACTGACTGTTTTGGTGGTGCCTCTTCGACGGGCCTCATCATCACCCAAGGTTACTGTTTGCACGCCGCCGACCAGATCCGAGAGAATCGGGTTCATTATCAGATTTTCCAAGGTATTGCCATGCGCCGTACCGATCAACTGAACTCCCCGTTCAGCAATTGTGCGTGCCGCTGCGGCTTCAGCCTCGGTACCGATCTCGTCAACGATGATAACTTCCGGCATATGGTTTTCCACTGCCTCTATCATGATTGCGTGTTGGCGATCCGGTTGTGGAACCTGCATCCTACGGGCATTGCCGATGCCTGGATGGGGAATATCACCATCACCGGCAATTTCATTGGAAGTATCGATAACGATTACCCGCTTATTGAAATCATCGGCCAGAACACGGGCCATTTCCCGAAGCTTGGTGGTTTTGCCGACGCCGGGCCGGCCCAGGATCAAAAGATTCTGGCCGGTTTCAATCAAATCACGCAACAGTTCTATGGTGCCGAAAATTGCCCGACCGACCCGGAGGGTTAGTCCGATAACAGCTCCTTTCCTGTTGCGAATAGCTGAAATGCGATGCAGTGTTCTTTCAATTCCGGCACGGTTGTCACCGGTAAACTCGCCAAGTAGGGCCAGTACGTGGGATAGATCTTCATGGGTTATCGGTTTTTCGCTCAGTCGGAGTACCTTGTCGGGAAAGCGGGCTTCAGGGAGACGACCCAGGTCCATAACCACCTCGACCAACTGGTCCAGTGGCAATTTGCGCAAAGCAGCCTGAAGTTCCCCGGGAAGAGTTGCTACCAGGAGATGAACATCATCTGTCATCGGTGAATCTTTCTTGCGGTTGGTCATTCTTGGTTTCCTCTCGAAAATATCGGAAAATAATTCGGGCGAAGTGCCCTCACCAGGGGCTGTTGCCGTATTCATTATAACACAGATAGCTGTTGGAAATTCCGAGTTTTCAACCGGAGCGAAACACCGTTTCCAGCTATGTTAAACGGTGGCGTCAACCAATGGTACCTGTTACACATGAAAAAGAGGGAGCGGCTGAAAAGCCTGCTCCCTCCGATATTCAGTTGGTATATATGGTCTGCTGCAGCTTTGTTACACGACCGGCAACGCTGCCGCCTGTTTAATGGGAACCACGTCCATGGCCGCCGCCTTTTTGTTTATCCTTCCCGCCTTTTTCATAATTCCCGCCTTTATCATAACTGCCACCCTTATTATAGGCGCCACCATGTGCGGATTTTCCACCCTTGTCATAACTTTTGCGGTCATCTCCCCCACCATAAACTTTGCCGGAATGTTTATTGTTCTTCGGTTGAAAATGCTTGTACTTGTATGCGCCCTTCCCTGCCTTGTATTGCTTGTAATGGGCATCTCGGTAGTAATGGATTTTTTTGATCGGATATTTTCTTAAGCCATACGGGATTTTTTGGTAGTGCACCTTGACCCACGGGCCATTATAGTACGGCGAGGAAAACCAGATATTTCCGGACTGCAGATAGTATACGTTTCCGGAAAGGAACAGGTCATAGCCGACGCCGACGGCCACATAGAAACCGAGCTGGGGCGGTTGCAGAAACATTGGCGGCTCGACAATGAC
>JAQUHN010000012.1 GCA_028683555.1 Geobacteraceae bacterium
TCTTCACGGCCGGGATCCTGGTCAGGCCGTAAGACTTGCCGACGGAGCCGGTGCCGTTGCCGAGGATGCGCCCCAAGGTGGTTCCCTTGCGGATGTCTTCATTTATGGGCCGGTAAGCGCTTTTACCATCACCCCACGGCAGTATTCCGGCTTCCATGGCGACGCTCATCAGTACCGCACCTTCAATGGCGTCGATTCCCACGTCGTCCATTACCCGGTCACAAAGGGCAATATCGTCCAGGTCGCTGATGTTGCAGGCGCAGCCGAGGCCCCAGATGGTTTCGTACTCAAAGCCGGAGGTCACGTATTCACCCTGCGAATTGACATACATCTGGGAGCACTTGATGATGCAGCCCGCATGGCAGCCATGGCTGGTGACGCCACCGCGCATCTTGATTACATCGTGCATGGTTTCGCCGCAGATCTTTTCCGGATGATCGACTTTTCCGTAGCGGAAGTTTTTGGTCGGAAGGCCGCCTGCCTCATTCAGGATGTTGATCAGGACATTGGTGCCATAGGCCGGTAGACCTTGGCCGGTGACCGGGTGGTCGAGGAGCCCCTTTGCCAGGATACGGGCCTGGGTCTTGAATTTCTCCGGGTCGGCAATGGTGACGCCTGGTCCGCCAGTATCGTCGATGGTGATGTACTTGATCTTCTTGGAGCCCATGACCGCGCCGCCGCCGCCACGGCCGTGGCTGCGGATATTGCCGTCCGGGTCCTTGACCGAGATGTTGGCCGACGCCATCCTGAATTCACCGGCAGGACCGATGGCCAGGACGCCGATTTTTTTGCCCAGTTTCTCGCTCAGCGTTGTCATGACCTCGTAGTTCCCCCTGCCGATCAGGGCCGTTTCCTCGCTGATCGTTACGCCGTCTCTGTCAATATGGATGGCATACCACCTGTCATCCTTCGGCATCCCCTCGATGATCAGCGCCTTGATGCCGAGCCTTGCCAGGTTCTGCGCCGCGGACCCGCCGGCGTTGCTTTCCTTGATGCCGCCGGTCAGCGGGCTCTTGAAACCGGCCGACAGACGCCCGGAGTTGGAGGCAGAGGTGGCGGTCAACAGGCCTGGTGCGAAAACCAGCTTGTTGTACTTGCCGAGCGGTTCGCAGGTGGGTGGGACTTCGCTCGCCACGATCGTTGACGTAAGTCCCCTGCCGCCCAGTCCCTTCAACTCGCCGGATACTGCCTCGGTTTTTACTGAAAGAGTTGTCATGTCTATTCGGATAATCTTTTCTCCCATACCTTCCTCCTTTTTGGTAATTCATGAATTGTTGCCGCCCAATCAAACCTGCATTCAGTAACACACGATTCGGAGAGATGCTCCTGCCGTGATTTTTGTCATGCACACCTCCTTCCCTGTTGCTTCTGATCATCATGCTGACATGATCCCAGATTTCAGCGTGCATTAAACCTGTAAGAAATTACAGTCACTCTGCATTACGATGCTCTCGACAAATAACCTGGTTTCAACAAGGTTTGCGTGCAAAGTGCAATTAGTGTGTTAAAGGCGGATTTTCGATGTGGAATTCGTTCAAGGGTTTCCGGATGCCGGAGAAGGGGAGGGTCGAGCGGTTCAGTCCAGCTCGATGAGGCCGAGTCGGGTCGCGACTGCCACGGCCTGGGGTCTGTTTGTGGTGTCGAGTTTTGCCATGATATTGTAGATGTGATAATTGACAGTTCTTTCGCTTATTCCTAGGATAATCGACATTTCCCAGGAGCTTTTGCCATGCTTCAACCAGTTGAGGACTTCCTTTTCGCGGGAGGAGAGGACAGGGCGATTCACGTTTGAAGGACTGCTGTGAAAGATATGGCAGAGGGCCAGGTGCAGGTGGTGAACAAGTATCTTCAGGATGGCTTCGGTTCGCCTGTTCTGCTGGATCAGGTGGCCGGCAAAGATGAACCCGCTTCCGTGTTTGCCGGGGGCCTGAGGAGGCGAGCCATGGAAATAGCCTTCCCTGGCGCCGAAATCCATGTTCAGCGACATGACCTCTTTCGGCACCACGGCCTTGACGTTCGGTGTCGTCAGGTAGGACAAGTGATTGATATTGTAGGTCCGGAAGGTCTCTCTTGTTGCGAAGTCGATACTGAAATAGTTATTCGACAGGTACTCCCGGAGCCACTCCTCGGGGAAACTGATATTGAGGCCATAGGCAAGCATGAGGCCACGGCTGTCGTCGTGGTTGCCGAGCAGGACGCCCGCGAAATCGAAAGGGAACAACTCCCGGATTTTTGTGACCAGGGCGCTGAAGTCAGCCTCTGAATTGCAGTCAAGGCTTGATTGGATTACTTCGAGAAGTTTTATGGCATCATTGCCGGAAAGGCAAGAAATCAATTCTGGAGATTCCTGCTCAGACATGATATCACCTGCCGTATTGGGGGGGATCCGGGAATGGGTCGCAATTGCAGTGCTCTTTCAGAGTTTCCGGCAACGAAAAACAAAAAATATATTTTCCGCGTCATCGCTCGTTGATTGTACGGAATTTGTGAAACAAGTTCAATGATTAAATAATATTTCTCCTTTTCTCATACATCCATATGGATACGCCTTCAAATATTTGTTTTGCTGTCCACAAAGGATATCAGTTTGTTCATGATGAGAAGTTGGTTTTGGAGGTTCAATTGAATGTAAAAATGTCAAGGGTATCCCGTTTTCTCACTCAGATAATTCGGCAGAGCCTGGCAATATCCTTGGCTGTTCTTTAGAACAAGCGGGATGCATGCAAAAAAAAATCCTTCAAGCTTCTTCAGGGCTTCATTCAGTTCTTCGCGACCCACAGAAGTGGCCTTCTCTTAAATTTCGGCCTGATATTTATCTATCAGTTCTGCAATTTCAGATAATCGTACCAAGGCATCTAAAAAATTGTCGGTTGCAGATGTCGTTCCAAGGGATTCGGACGGTACTGGTTTATCCTCCAGTAGTTTCCTTAGGGCGGGGAAATCTCCCCATTTTTGCTCGCGGTGTGTTTCTGCTGTTAAGCTCATCTGACACCTCCCTGACGGCATTATCCTGGTGAATGTTGGAAACACATTTCGAGAAATCTTCCGTCGCTTATTTTATATACCTAAAAATCATTTATAAAAATAAGGAACTACGCCCCCAAATAAGTCAAAAGGGCGGGGAAAGGGTAAATAGGGCCACTTCTCGTATTTTGTTGGTAAAAATCCGCGAGTGGCCCTGCTAATCTCAGCAAAACCTGCAAATATCCCTGTTGGTTCTGGAAGCGAAGTACTGCAAGAAAACCACCCAACCAGCACGTTGGTTCGGAATCCTCAGAAAATTAACAAAAGGTTACTTGATGAATTGGAAACTGGGGGATACTATACCGAATATGCTGATTTACCCTGCAAGAATAAGAAATGGTAAGGCCACTTTTCACTATTAACTTGCAATTCAAAGAATCTGCCGATAAAAATTCCAAACATCCTGCTGCAGGAGAGTCCTCCCGAGATGTGTCATGAGTCCATTAAATGATTGAATTGAAAAACGTTATCAAACGATACGGTTCCCTTACCGCTGTTGACGATGTCTCTTTCTCTGTGATGGCAGGAGAGTGTTTCGCGCTGCTGGGACCCAATGGGGCAGGGAAAACAACGATCGTCAAGATGCTGCTCGACTTTACCCGGCCGACAGCAGGCAGCTTGTCAATAGGTGGTATTCCAAGTTTTCGGGCAGAATGCCGATCAGCAATCGGCTATCTGGCTGAGAACCACCATATTCCGCCATACCTTACAGGATGGCAGTACCTGCTGCGTTGTGCCGAATTATTGGATGTCTGCCGGTCCGATGCCGTAGATCAATGCCGACGCATTGTCGAACTGATCGGCATGCAAGGCCGGGAGAATACCACGGCGGGCACCTATTCCAAGGGCATGATGCAACGGTTCGGATTGGGCGCTGCGCTGGTGGGAGAGCCGAAGCTGTTGATTCTCGACGAGCCTACCTCCGGTTTGGATCCCATCGGCATCAGGGAAACACGCCAGTTGCTGGAATCACTGAAAGAGCAAGGCATGACCATCTTCCTGAATTCGCACCTGCTGTCGGAAGTTGAAAAAATCTGCGACACTGCGGCTATAATCAACCGCGGCACGCTTTTGGTAAAAGACTCGATTTCCGCAATTGCCAAGGATGGCGATACACTGGAAGATGTGTTTGTGCGGTTGGTGAAAGGTTGATATGAAAACGTCGAATGCGTTTCCCACCATTACGCGGATTGCCAAATATACGTTTAATGATGAAGTGCGGCAGAAAAGCTTTCTCATCATGTTCGCTATCTGCGCCATCTGCGTCTTTCTTGTTCGTGGCTGCTATCACGGCGATTACCTGGTGAACGGCCAGAGTCTTGATCCCGGAACCGTTGTCAGGGCTTTATCGAAAGTGATTTTCCACATCCTTGCGGCCGGCGTCATGGTCATCGCGGCTCTCCTTGCGATGCGGATATTCCGGCGTGACCGGAACGAAGGTCTGCAATCGTGTGTTTTGTCGAAACCGATAGGCCGCTGGCAGTATGTTGCCGGAAAGGTCCTCGGATTATGGGGCTTGTCGGTGCTGTTCATGTTCACCTTGCATGGCATCATGTTCCTGATTACATCAATCAATGTGAATGTCATCATGCCGGAATATCTCGTTGCCTCGCTGGTCTGTTCCATCAACCTGCTTTTTGTGATTGTTGCGGTGCTTCTCTTGTCGCTCCTGATGCCCGATATTGTCGCTTTTCTTGCGGTCCTGGGTGTTGGTGTCGTGGGCTTTGTGGCTGATGGCATAGCTGCCGCCAGCCAGAGCCAGATGGCGCAGATGATGATGCTGCAATCGGGCAACGCCCCACAATCGAACCTGACATGGTGGAAAGTTGTGTATTATGTATGGCCGAAGCTCCTGGGCGTTCAGCAGTCGGCAACTGCGATGATCGGCAGCGAATCCTTCACTGGATTCGGCCCTTTCTATCCTCTTGTCAATGTCCTTCTTTACTGCCTTGTTCTTGGTGCGTTGCTGTTCCTGCGGTTCAGGAAAGAAGACATTATCTGATTTTCATCCGGAAGCGGCCCTTTTTCCAAATCTCGGCATCAATCCGCGCACTTGCATGTGCGGCGCAGCTGTGTACGCCCCCGCGCAACTGTTTGATTTTGACTCGTCCGAAGGACTCGCCCTACGGGTAGCCGGCGCTGTCAACCTTTGCATGCAAAAGATTCTGGACTTTGGAAAAATTTGCTCGTTTCCCCTATGAAAACTGCGTCGCCGCCATCCGGAGTTTTCGGATGGCCATTTTCCGGCTTTGCGGGATGATGTGAAAACCTGCCAGTCTTTAAAAAAGGAATCTACTGATGAACACCTCGATAGCAGTCGTGCGCCGTTCTCCGGAGGAGCAGGTTCGTCTGGAAGCGATGTTGCAAGAGATCGTCGAGCATCGCTTGAAATTTAATGAAATTATTGGTCTTCGCGTTGCATCCTTCGACCCGGAAACGCCGCGATTATCATTCGATATGCGCCCGGAACTGGTCGGCAGTTACATTCATAATCGTCTCCATGGAGGTGTCATTGCAACGGCACTTGATACGGTTGGCGGCTTTGCCGTTACTATGGGGCTTGCCGAAAAACACGCAGATGAAACAGCGGAACAGATTACCGTGCGTCTCGGTCGCATCGGCACCATTGATTTGCGCGTGGATTACCTTCACCAAGGTGTCGGGCGCAGTTTCCATGCCAGCGCGAAAGTTGTCCGTCTCGGAGGACGGATTGCCTCCGTGCGGATGGAGTTGCTGAACGATGCCGATCTGTTGATTGCGACCGGTACGGCTGCTTATATAATTAGTTGACCGTCGGTTTTCAGGGTTGGTTGGATTCTTCATGCGAGGTTTGCAGCACTTTTCCCCCAGTTTCTTTTAGAAAGGAGACATGACTGATCATGAGTAAAATTGTCGTACTTGCACGAGTCAAGGCCAGGCAGGATTCCATGGAAACCGTGAAATGTGAGCTTCTCAACATGGTTGAACCAACCAGGAACGAAGCCGGTTGCATTGACTACCAGTTGCATCAGGATACGGAAGATCCGGCGGTTTTTGTTTTCTACGAGACGTGGGAGAGTGCAGCCGCCCTGGAAAAGCATAAGGAAACGGATCATTACCGGCACTATGCGGCAACCGTATTCGGCCTGATTGAGGAAAGGGTCGTGAACAAATTGATAAGGATAGCGTAAGGGCACGATATTACAGCATCTTGATAGAATTAGGAGGCTAAATTATGCTGTCATTTTCCGTTGACCGGCAAAAATGCACCCGTTGCGGCCAGTGCGTCCAGGACTGTCCGGTTAAGATCATTGCCTTTGATGGCAACTACCCTGCCATTGCTGCTGAAAGGGAGGGATCCTGCTTCGAGTGTCAGCACTGCATGGCGGTCTGCCCGACCGGAGCAGTGTCAATCCTTGGCAAAAATCCCGCAGAAAGCGCCTCTCTGGCGGGTAATCTGCCCGTTCCTGAAAAGCTGGAGACTCTTATAAAGGGTCGTCGTTCGGTTCGCCAATACAAGGACGAAAACATGAAACCGGAAGTCATCCAACGACTTCTCGATGTCTCCTGTCATGCACCGACCGGGGTCAATTTCCGCCAGGTTCTTTTTACGGTCGTTGATGACCGGGAGATTATGGCTGATCTGCGTCGGGAAACAATGGCAGGACTGGGCCGCCTGTTGCGTGAGGGGAAGCTGCCTCCTGGAAGGGAGTATTTCAACGATTGTGTCCGGGCCTGGGAAGAAGAGGGGATCGACACCATTTATCGCGGAGCGCCCCATCTGGTCGTCGCTTCGGCGCCGCGGGATTGCCCGACTCCGGAAGCAGACTGCATTATCGCGCTTGCCTATTTCGAACTTTTCGCCCAGAGCCTTGGTGTCGGCACTGTATGGAATGGCCTTGCGAGATGGACCTATACTGAACTGCTCCCGGAACTGAGTGTCAAGCTCGGTATTCCCGAAAATCATCGGATTGGCTACGTGATGGCTTTTGGCATGCCTGACGTCCAGTATCATCGTACCGTGCAGCGCGGACCGGCACGGGTTGCCAGGGTGTCGTGGCAGAAGAGCTGATTCGCTGAAAGAGAAATGCATTCTTCCGCAACTATTCGATTGTGCTGGTAAGGTCTGAAACGAGGATTTTAATGGGATCCCGAACTGTGGGAGGAATGGGCGGGACAAGCACCGCGCCCGGTAAGGGACGGCAGGTTTTCGCCGTTGGCCTTGTCGGCTTCTGCGCATTCCTGTCCTTGTACTCAACGCAGCCGCTGTTGCCCCTGTTCCACCAGGTTTTCAACGCCTCGAAGCTTGCCGTCAGCCTGACGGTTTCCTCGGCCACGCTGGCAGTGGCTTTAGCCGCGCCATTCGTCGGAATGATCGCGGATATGCGCGGCCGCAAGAAAGTAATCATCCCCGCCATATATCTGCTTGGCTTTTCGAGTTTGCTTATTGCCACCTCGACAGGGCTTTCAGCGATCATCTGCTGGCGTTTCATGCAGGGATTGTTGACCCCAGCGGTATTTGCCGTGGCGGTTGCCTATATAAACGAGGAATGGGAACCTTGTGAGACCGGTTTTGTAACCTCGGTGTATGTTGCCGGCACCGTGATTGGCGGATTCTCTGGCAGGTTTTTGTCCGGTCTGGTATCCGAATACTGGAGCTGGCCCTGGGTTTTCGTCTCCCAGGGGTTGCTGAACCTGGTGCTGGCCGCGACTGTTTCCATCTGGCTGCCTCCGGCCAAAAGCTTTCAGCGGGTAGCGAATTGCGGCGCCAGCGTCCGCAACATGCTGGGCCACTTCCGCAACAAGACCCTGCTGGCAATCTATGCGATCGGTTTTACCATCCTGTTTTCACTGGTGGGAACCTTTACCTACATAACCTTTTACCTGGCTGAACCTCCCTTCACCCTCGGCCCCACGCTGCTTGGCTCCATCTTTGCCGTTTACCTGGTCGGCGCGGTAATAACCCCGCTGGCCGGCAGATGGTCCAACCGCCTGCCTGGCTGGCAGATACTGTCCTTGTCGCTATTTATCTCCATGGCCGGGGTGCTGTTGACCCTCTTCCATACTCTGTGGCTGGTGATACTCGGGATAACCCTCTGTTGCTCCGGCGTGTTTGTCTGCCAGATAATTACCAATCGAAGCATTGGCGCGGCGGTCGAAAGTTCCCGGGCTTCAGCGGTGGGACTGTACGTCACGTTCTATTATTGCGGCGGCTTTGCTGGCTCGGTGGTGCCCGGCTTATTGTGGGAAAGGGGCGGTTGGCCTTATTGCGTGGCTTCAATAGCGCTGGTGCAACTGGCGGCCCTGATGTTCACGCTGACTGTTTTGAAGCGTCTTGAGCCAAGGCAGGGCTCTCCTGTCGAGGATGCTCTTGAAGTGATGCACTAGTGCCTTCCCCCCCCGGAGTTTTGCAGATACCATAGTTTAACAGGCTTGCTCCGTTGATCAAAGCCTGAGGTGCTGTTCAGTTTGAGTGCGCTGTTACCCGTTTCATGATTCGAAATCAGTGCGGTTCTGTCCGATAGGGATGCAATGGTATAGCAGGTTGTTGCGGAATTCTTTATATGAAGGAGTCCAAAATGTCCCAGCATGAGATCATCATTGTCGGTGGGGGGATCAGCGGTCTGTCTCTGGCCCATTATTGTGTAAAAGCCGGCTTGCAACCGCTGGTCATGGATAAAGACGACAGGATGGGAGGTACCTTCAACACCTGCCGGAGGGACAGCTTCTGGTTCGAACTCGGCGCCCATACCTGTTACAACTCCTATGGCAACCTGGTGGATCTGCTCCGTGAGACAGGCAGCCTGGACCAGATCACCAAGCCCGGCAGTGCAGGATACAAGCTGTTTACCGAAAACGGCATCAAATCCATCACCTCACAGCTGAGTATTCCGGAAATGATCGTTTCCCTGCCGAGAATGTTCGCCACCAAGATGGCAGGCGAAACGGTTGAGTCCTATTATTCGAAAGTTTTCGGCAAGAGAAATTTCAGATCGGCAATCGGGCCGATGTTCAATGCCGTTATCTGTCAGAAGTCCAATGACTTCCCGGCCGATATGCTGTTCAAGAAGCGGCTGCGGCGTAAGGAAGTAATCAGGAAATTCAGCCTGCAGGGAGGCCTTCAGTCGATCACTGATGCGATTGCAGCTGATCCGGCCATTGAAACCGTTGCCGGCATGGAAGTACAAGAGATCGAATTCGCTGCGAATGTTTTTACCCTGACGACAACCGACGGCAGTTGCTACGAAGCAAAATACCTCGCTCTTGCTACCCCTTCGGCGTCAGCCGCAAACCTGCTGCAAAAACCTTTTCCGGAGATCGCGAAAAAACTCGCTGCCCTGCAGGCGGAGAAAGTCGAGACGTTGGGAGTGGTCGTCAGGAAAGAAGAAGTGAAAATCGGTCCGATAGCGGCTCTTGCCGCGCAGAATGACATCTTTTACTCGTTTGTTTCGCGTGACACCTTCCCTGATCCCTGCTACCGGGCGTTTGCTTTTCATTTCAAAACCGATGCGGGCAGCCGTGAGGCGAGGCTGGACCGCATAGCCCAGGTGCTCGGCACGAGGACCTTCGAGCATACCACCAGTGCTAAGCATGTCATTCCCTCGTTGCGCCTCGGCCACAAGCAAACGATAGCGGAAATAGATGGCCTGCTGGCCGGCACGCCCCTGCTGCTCACCGGCAATTACTTCACCGGCATAGCGATCGAGGATTGTGTTTCCCGCTCGCTCCAGGAGAGCAGAAGAGTAGCGCGTTAAACCGCATTGGTAAGATTATCTGCCGCTAGGGCAACCTGCCATGTCAGGCTTGGTGGTGGGGATTTTTCATTAAGTGGAATGGAAATGGGTAGTGTTCCGGCATGTCAACCGTTGCCCTGTCGAGGCATTTCCTCCTGTTTCTCATCAGCAGAAAATCCGGGCCATCATTACTTTGCCGGGCACTGCCAACTTTACCTTTTCTGGCCGTAAATTTTGCTGGAAGTCACGGGAATTATGTGTACTATGTGTGTCGTAAGAGACCTCGAAGAAATCGAAAGGAGATGTTACATGGCTTCCTCAAAGAAAAGACTGGTTACGCTACTCGTATCATCAGGATTGCTGCTGTTGGGATTGCTGGTAAGCACGCAACGGGTCTATTCGGAAATACCCGAGCCGCAATGCGTCTGCGATGGCTGTGGGTATGCCTGCGGCAGCGGTCATTCTTCAACGTGTATCTACAAGCCGCAGTAGTAGACCCTCGTAACTTTTAGGGCATCGTCAGCTCATAGGAGTTGTTCGCGCACGTGGGAATCAATTGAATTTACAGGAACGTAATCGTTACATAACCGGAAGCGCATCTTGAAAAAAAGGGGGCTGCCAGGATGAAGAGGCTCGGATTGGTTGCAGGCGTAGTGGCATTACTTGCCGTATTTGCGGGTGTTGCTCTGGCTGATTGTGAATCTGACTGCGACGGCCCTTTCCAGACGTGTCTGAATATCTGCCGACAAACTACCAAAGAGGATAGTGCGGAGGCCGCCAGTTGTGTCAATAATTGCCTTACCGGCGTGAGTGGTTGCGTGCGGAGATGCGAGCAAAGGCAAGCCAACAGCGAGAACCCGCTAACATTCGTGGCCGGTTCCATGCCGGCTGACTTTGACCTGGTGGCCTTTAACACTGTTGAGGCAGCCAGTTGCATCGAGCAGGGCCTGACCTGTGTTTTGAACGGTACGCCGTGTTGTGCACCCTATGAATGCAAGGGGAAATTCCACAATACCTACTGCCAGTAAAAACTGTCCTGGATGATTCGTTAAAGATGTGGTCATCGGTGCATATGGGGCAGTATTGGAACATTGCAAGCAGGGTGGCTGAGTTCAGGGAAGACCGGGAGATTTTTGCGCTGGTGCAAGGCTGGTAACACTAAACTGTCGCAAGGGGATGACACATGTCACGTGAAGAAGTCCTTATCCGCCGTATGAACAGGGCTGACCTAGGGATGGCTGTCGAATGGGCTGCCGGAGAAGGGTGGAACCCGGGTTTGTTTGACGCCGACGCTTTTTATGCCGCCGACCCGAACGGCTTTTTTATCGCGGAACGCGATAGTGAACCGGTCGGCTGCATCTCGGCCGTGTCATATGACGACACCTTCGGTTTCATGGGGTTTTATATCGTGCAAAAGGAACTGCGGCACCTCGGCATAGGCATGCAGCTCTGGAATGCGTCCCTGGAGTACATGGGCGACAGGACCATCGGGGGCGACGGTGTGGTTGTCATGCTGGAGAAGTATGCTCAGTTCGATTTTCGGATTGCCCATTACAATGCGCGTTATGAGGGGATCGGCATGGGGGCAGGGGCGGCTCTTACGGATATTTCCATGGTTTCGTTCGCGGAACTTGAGCAGTATGACCGCCGCTTCTTTCCCGCCCCCCGGACTGCTTTCCTGCAAAGCTGGATCAGCCGGCCGGGGAGTTGCGGACGGGTGACATTCGATAACGGTACCATTAGCGGCTACGGTGTAATACGGCCCTGTTACCGGGGGTTCAAGATCGCCCCGCTTTTTGCGGATACGCCGGAAAGTGCCGGCGAATTGTTTGCTTCCCTTGCCGGCTTGGCTGCCGGCCAACCGGTCTTTCTTGATATTCCGGTCTGCAATCAGGCCGCTGTCCGGCTGGTAGAGCGGCACGGCATGAACAAAGTTTTCGAGACAGCGAGAATCTATCGCGGAACGCCTCCCGATCTGCCTTTGGACAATACCTACGGCATTACCAGCTTTGAGTTGGGGTAATGCTCGTTTCGAGTAAGCCCGGCCGATACAAGAGTGAAAACAGGATGGAAGGGGACGGTTTGCTTCTGATTTCCTTGTCGGTGGAAAAAATCCGCCACTTTTTCTGCGTTTGTCGGTTTTGCCATCGGTAACCATTGCGGGTGAAAACTGCGTGGCAGGGAACTGCCAGGGGAGAGTTGTGTCGGAAGCAGGTTGGGTTTTCTTGTTCTCCCAACCTGCTTCATTGCCGAGCGAGGACTATTCCGCCGTACCCTTGAACTCCGGACAGGGTTGCGCGTACGGTCCGCAACACTCTTCCATTGCCGCGATGGTTGAAAAACTCTTGCCGTCGCAAACCAGGTTTACAGGGAGAATCTTTCCGACCATTACGGCCACGGTTATACCGGCGGCAACGCCGATAACCGCTTCAGTCATCCTTGTTTTTTTCATGGTTTCACCTCCTTTCGTAAGAAGAATGCTTTCAAGGTTTCATCGATAAAGGCCTTGTTCTGATGGCAATGCGAGGTGAACATCGAGCCCTTTTGCAGCCGTGCCTCGCTGGGACATCCGCCACCGCAGAACAATGCCGCGGAGCACCTGATACATTCGGGAAGATTGAGCAGGTTGCGCCGGGAATAACTGTCCTTCAAGGCACGGAACTTCACCTGGCCATTGGCAAGGGAGCCGATGCGCCGGTCGCGGTGGCCGGCTTCTTCGTAACAACCGTATAAATCCCCTGCCGGGTCGACGATGCAGAAATTGTCACCTCCCGCTCCACAATATCTCACCTTGGGCAGGATCTTCTTCTCCTGCATATCCAGAAACCGGTTCATGTAATCAAGGTTCGACGGCGGACGGTTGGTCTTGGCGGCCACGTCCTGGAACATCCTGCTGAACAATTCCGACTCGGCCGGTGAATTCATGTCACTGTCAAAGGTGTTGATCGGCGAGAAATAGACGCTAACCCGCGGATGTCCCAACAGTTTTTCCTGCTCCAGGTAGTCGATCAGTTCCCGGGCCGATTCCAGCTTGCCTTGGTGGATATGCACCCGCAGGGAGACATGCACCTGCAGGTCGGCCAATTCTCGGACCGCGGCAATTGTTGCATCGAAGGTGGGCTTGCCGGAGACGGCGACGCGGTTTTTGTCATGCAGCGAGCGGTCGCCGTCCAGTGTTACCTGGACACTCTGGATTCGACCTTTTTCCGGGCCGATCAAGTCGGCCATCTCCGGCAGGGTGGTTGCGTTGGTTGCTACCGAAATCCTTACTGAAGGACGTTTTTTGGCAAAGGCGAGAATCCTGGTAATGGCTTCACGGTTGCCCGGCAGCAGCGGTTCCCCGCCGAACAGGGTGATCAGGAGCTGTTTCGGTTTTTTGGGGAACAGCTGAGGAAAATAGTCGGAAAAGAATCGGTCGACAAATTCCCCGCTCATGGAGGCAACGGCGGTTTTTTCAGCCAGGGATTTCTGGTAGCAGTAGCCGCAGGCGAGATTGCAGTTGTAGGTCAGGATGAAACAGAGATTGGCAAACTGGTGCTTGGCATCCAGCTTGGCCCGCTTGTCGAGGATCAACCGGACCAGTTTTCTGAACTCCTCCAGTTCGCGTTTCGCTGAGAGCGGCGTGAGATGGCCGCGATTCACCAGATGCTGTTGTTCTTCAGGCATCAGAAACGACAGGTCGTTGCCGTCAGCCAGTTGGCGTGCATATTCGGTGGGAACCAGGTCGATGCACAGCGATGATCCGTTATACAGCAAGGTGGTGCCGTTGCCGATATCCACCTGGTTCAGATAACTGCTGGTGCGCAGCTTTTTCATGTGGCTTTTCCTCGTCGTATCAATGGAATGTGCCGTGCCGTTGCACACTCGGCTTGACCGGTGGCAGGCAGCAAGCATCGCGCTTCTGATTGTTTCGTCATTTTAGACAAAATATGTAGCGAAATGGTTCCCGGTTTTTTAAAAAAATTGCCACGGACTACTACGAATGACAACAATGCTTCGGATAGTCTCGCTATGTATACTTTTTCGTCATAGAAAAACCCCTATTTTCTCACTGTTGAAGATAGGGGTTTGATGCGTGAATTTTTTTTGTCCGATAGCACGTTCCTGCAGGTATCCGCAGCATTGCGCATTCCAATTGCCTTGGGGGAGTTTTATCAAAAGGTGCATGCTCTCTGGAAAAAATAACTTGAGAATTTCCGCTACTAACGCACAACAGTTTTTTTTGTCAAGCATGTATCTTGCTCGTGTGCTTCAAGTATGAAATGGCCGTGCTTTTACCGTTTTTTGCGCGGTTCGTAGGCCAGTTTTCTCGAACCTGTGCCGCGGTCTGGTTGTATTCCTTGAAAAATTATCAATACATTGATTATTTGTTGGCCAGGATACCGGTTTTCAGGGTAAAACGAATGTGCTGCATGGCATCTGGTTTTGCCGTGCCACATTTCACGTTTCACGAGAGATTGCTTTGATGGATGCAAACATGTTGGAAATACAGGAACAGGTTCTCCTTGCCGGCCTGACGACCTTCGATGTCGGCGGACCGGCGCGTTATTTTGTGCAGATTGCCAGTGAAGCAGATGCCGTGGCGGCCGTGGCCTTTGCCTGCGAGCGGGGTCTCGATTACCTTGTCCTCGGCGGTGGCAGCAATGTGTTGATCAGTGACGCAGGGTTTCCGGGGTTGGTGATTCTGAACCGGATCAAGGGTGTCACCGTAGAAGAGGCGGGCGGTACCGTGCAGGTCACGGCCGGCGGCGGCGAAGATTGGCAGGATTTCGTCGATCTCTGTGTCGCGCGGGGCTGGCAGGGTGTCGAATGTTTGGCGGGAGTGCCCGGAACGGTGGGCGCTTCGCCGATCCAGAATATCGGTGCCTACGGCCAGGAAGTCTCGCAGGTGATCGCGCGGGTACGTTGCCTGGAAACCGCGACCGGCAAAATTGTGGCTTTTGACAATGAGGAGTGTGGCTTTCGCTACCGGGAGAGCATCTTCAACACCTGCAAAGCCGGCAACTATCTCGTGTTGTCCGTCACCTTTACCCTCATAAGCGGGGGTACGCCGGTCATCACGTACCGGGAGCTGGAAGATAGGCTTTCCGGCATCCTTTCGCCAACCCTGGCGGATGTCCGCGACGCGGTTGTCGCGATCAGGGCCGGCAAGGGTGTGCTGGTCAGGACCGGTCACGAATCATTCAAGAGTGCCGGGTCTTTCTTCAAAAACCCCATCGTGTCCCGCAACAGGTTCGAGCATATCGAGGCCATTCTGGCTGCAAATGGCGGCCCAACGAGCTGGGCCTGGCCGTTGCCGGATGGTGACGTCAAGGTTTCCGCTGCGTTTCTGATCCAAAGTGCGGGATTCAACCGTGGTTATTGCGCGGGAAAGGTCGGCATTTCGCCGTACCACACCCTTATCCTGGTCAATAGCGACGGCGGCACGGCACAGGAACTGGTCGATTTTGCCGCTGTGGTGCGTCAACGGGTGATGGACCGTTTCGGTGTTGTCCTGCAACCAGAAGCCCGCCTGATCGGATTCGGTTCTTCACCGTTCAATGGGTGCAAAGTCCCCTTTATTGCTGAGACAGCAGTAACTCAAAAACAGGAGGTAGTATGAGCAGTTTGCCGAAATGCCCGAAATGCGGCTCGGAATACACGTACGAAGATGGGATTCTCTATGTTTGTCCCGAATGTGCCCATGAATGGGCAAAAGATGCTCCCGCAGAAAGCGTCGAGCAGGAAATTGTTGTCCGGGATGCCCATGGGAATGAACTGCATGACGGTGATACCGTTACTGTTATTAAGGATTTGAAGTTGAAAGGCTCGTCAACGGTGGTAAAGGTTGGCACCAAGGTAAGAAATATCCGCCTCGTGGCAGGTGACCATGATATTGACTGCAAAATCGACGGCATCGGCGCCATGCAATTGAAATCGGAATTCGTCAAGAAGGCTTGACGACGCACTTCACATAACAGTAAAACAAGAAAACAAAAACCCCCGGTAACGCCGGGGGTTTTTGTCGTTCAAAGCCGCTATTTGGCAGGGCAGGGACCAAGGCGTTTGCCGCTCATGGCCATTTTGGTTTTTATTTCCTGTCCTTCAATCTTGGTCGTGGATTCCATGAGGCCTTCCATGGCGTCTCCGGAATAGGTGATGGTACCCGTGCCGGTTGTTTCCTTGCAGACTACGGTCCAGTTTACGGTGTTCCCGTCCACCTTCTGATTCTCCACCGTGCAATCCGACTGTTCCTGGTCGGTTTTGGGAACATAATTTTCCTTGGTCAAACAGGTCTTGATCGTATGCGGTTTCATCGCTTCGGCAGGCATGCCCGGCATTTCGACCTTCATGGTGATTGCCCATTCGCCATCCTGCATATTTACCGCAGGAGCAGCGGCCGACGGCGTGGCTGCCGGTTCAGCCGGAGTGGCTGCATCCTTTTTCTTGTCGCAGCCGATAAGGGTCAACAAAGAGACCAGTGCAACGAGTGTCATGCTTTTCCATGCGCCATGAATCATGTTTTCTCTCCTTTTCGATTCGGCATCAGCCGATGATGATAAAAACGCGAAATCCTTGTGCATGGTAGGCCGAAGGATTCCCGCATACATTTCATTGCCGCCGGGTCAATGACGAAGTAGCCTTGACGATGATATCTGGAGTAACCGGGTAACATGAATGTCTCTTTAGATACACGTGAGCCGGAGTTTTGTCAATGCCGGTTGGTGAAGTAAACGACAGGGCGGAACCTGATGGGTGCGTCAAATGTTGTTTTCAGAACACCCCGGGAAAGAAGACATAGCAGAACAGCAGCCCGATGATGCCGGCGCAGAGTCCGTACAGGAACATCGGAATCATGGTGCGTCGGATTATCAGGCCTTCCATGCCGATCAGTCCGACGGTGGCGGAAGCGGCAACCACATTGTGAACGCAGGTCATATTGCCCATGGCCCCGCCCACCGCCTGGAGGGCCAAGATTATCTCATGGCTGGTGCCGATAGCAGAGGCCAGGCCGTATTGGAAGTCGGCAAACATCAGGTTGGATACGGTGCAACTGCCGGCAATAAATGAGCCAAGGGCGCCGACGTAGGCGGCAAACAGGGGCCAGGTTCGACCGGCGATGTCGGCGATGGCTTCCGCCATGGACAGTGGCATGGAACTGTAGCCGACCACGTTATTGCCGGACTGCTTCATGATCTCCACCAGGGCAACGGCAAAGAGCATGGCAATGGAGGGACTTTTCATCCGTTTGAAACTTTCGCACCAGGCTTTGGCGACCTGCTCGCGAGGTATTCTGTGCAGAAAAATGGTTAGCATCGCCACCAGCATGAATGGCATCACACCCGGCAGATAGAGCGGCTTCATGGCAAAGTTTATTGTTTCATAGCCGAGGATGCGGGGGAAAGTGATGCTCCATGCATTGACCCAGCCTTTGAAGGGCAGCGCGTTGATGCGGGTCAGCACCAGCAGTGCGGCGATGAGTACATAGGGGAGCCATGCCAGGAACGGGCTCATGCGCTGTTTGTGGCTGGTTGCGTCCACTTCGATGATGCCCGTCCAGTCCTTTTCCCACGCGGAGCGCTCGGGAAAATCCCATACCGTCCGCGGCTGGAAAAAACCTTTTTTGGCTGCGGGAACAACGATCCCCAGTCCGACCAGTCCACCCAGCAGGGATGGGAATTCAACGCCGAAAAAATATGCGGTGAGCAGGTAGGGGGTGGTGAAGGCGACCGTGGAAAAGACGGCGAATTTCCAGGCGCCGAGACCTTCCGTCCAGCGCTTGTTCGCGCCGAAAAACCTGGTCAGGAAGCAGAGCGCGAAGAGCAGCAGGCCAAAGGCGATAATGGTGTGGATCACGGCTGACCATTGACCGACATGCTTGAGAAAGCCGTCAAAGGAGGAAAAGCCCGGGTTGCTGTTTGCCGTGGCAAGCGCCTTTTCCACCGGGGTCTTCAGGGTCATGAAGCCGAACCAGATGGGGGTGCCGACAGCGCCGAAGGTGACGGGTACCGAATTGAATATGAGACAGACGCAGACGGCTGCCAAGGCCGGAAATCCAAGGCCGAGCAGCAGCGGGGCGGCGATGGCGGCCGGCGTGCCGAAACCGGCGGAACCTTCGATGAAGGCGCCGAACAGAAAGGCTATGATGATGGTCTGGATTCGGCGGTCGCGGGAAATTCCCAGGAAACCGCAACTGATGGTCTCCATTGCGCCGCTTGACTGCATGGTATAGAGAATCAGGATGGCGCCGAAGACGATGATCAGGACGTTGATGGCGTTGCCGAATCCGGAGAGGGTAGCGGCGGCGAGGAATCCGAGAGGCATTTTCCAGACGGCAGCACCGAGCACGGCGCACGCAGCCCAGGCAATCGGCATGGCCCTGGTCGCGGGCCAGCGCATTCCCACCATCAGAGTCAGGACGATAATGAACGGGATTACTGCGATCAGGGCAAGGATTTCTGGTTGCATCACGACCCTCTTTAAAAACCGGCAGAATCAATCTGGTCAGATTTGTTCCACTGCAGGAAAAGGATGTCGGACGCTTCCCTTGTTGATCTTACGGGGAAGACAGGAAAAGCCTGGTTGTCAAAGGCACCGGCAGACACACCAGCCACTGTCGGCTGGCGCCTGTTTTGCGCGTGGAAAATGGCGTAGGGCAAGGTGGGGGGCGCACTTCAAAAACATGGCACATTAATCAGGAAAAACCTTGTGCTTCTCTGCCAGGGTAAAGCCGAAAGCAAAAATGATCTTGCGCATGGTTTCCATACGGCAGGTCTCCCCCCGTTCGATTCGGTCAATCGTTGCAGCAGACACTCCCGCCAGACGAGCCAGTTCCATTTTGCTGATCATGCGTTCTTCGCGGATCTTTCTCAAGTTGTTTCTGTTGGTCATTTCAATCCCTCATCGTAAGCACTGCAACGCTTTGATATTTCAAAAGCCTCATTTGTTAATGAATTGTATCTTTAATATGATATTGTACGCCATTTGTCAATCGCTGAGAGATGAGAATCTTCATACAGGCCCGTTTTCCTGTTCCTTCAGGTCTTCGTATGGAGCGACTTTGTGCCGATACAGTTCCATCTTACAACATTCCAGCGCTCCGATCATGTCGTTGAACCTCTGGTAGTTCGGTTCCGGATACAGGGTGAACAGCAGTTTCGTAATAGTGTAATTGAGGTTGCCGGCGAAATTTGTGTCGTCATTCAAAGCGATGAACGAATCGGCCAGTTCACGGATGGCAGGGTCAAGGACCGTACGTTTATGCTGGCGAATATAGGGCATGATTGCCTCCTGTTGCTAAATTTTGTCCGAGGTTGTGGTGCTGTTACATTGTAGCTGGTGATTACACGGCTAGCAAAGAATTCCTTTGCTTTTGCCGCACATCACCGGGCATGGTGACGGTGCAAATCGTGCGGCTAGTCTTCAACAGGTACACAAACTGTTTTTAGACGCAAAAAGGCGCATCTCACTGCTGCTGATGCAAGAAAGGCATTGTCGCGTACGGGCCGGCGTGTTATAAAGGAGAAAACAAAACCACAGGGTCACTCCTGTGGTTTTTACTTTTCGAGATAGACTGCAATCAGAACACCGCGTCGCCTCCCGGCACAACGGCTGACCTTTGAATCCGCCACCCCCTCCGTTTATCTATAAGGAGTTCGATCAATGTCTTTTGAATCTCTTGGCCTGCGTGCCGAACTACTGAGCGCGATTGTCGCCCGGGGTTATACCACTCCGACTCCCATCCAGACCGAGGCGATCCCGGTGATTTTCGAGGGCTGCGACCTGCTTGCCGGCGCCCAGACCGGCACCGGCAAAACCGCGGCCTTCGCCCTGCCGATCGTGCAGTTGTTGGGCGAAAAGATCCCCGTGGAGAAACGGCGAAAACCGCGTGCGCTGGTTCTGGTTCCGACCCGCGAGTTGGCGGCCCAGGTAAGTGAGCAGATGAACAATTATGCCCGGCGCCTGTCGTTGCGCTCGACGATGATCTACGGCGGGGTTACTATCCAGGCACAGATCGAACGTCTGCACCGCGGTGTCGATATTGTCGTTGCGACGCCGGGGCGGTTGCTCGATCACGCGGAACGGGGCACCATTGACCTTTCCCGGATCAAGTTCCTGGTATTGGACGAGGCTGACCGGATGCTCGACCTGGGGTTCATCGACGATATCCACCGGGTGGCTGAGTATCTGCCGGCCAAGCGCCAGACGTTGCTCTTTTCGGCAACCTATTCGCCGAGCATCAAGCAACTTGCCGACGAGTTGCTTGATCACCCGCGCAGGGTCGAAGTGGCGCGCCGCAATCTCGCCGCCGACGCAGTTACCCAGGCGGTCTACCAGGTGGAAAAGAGCCGTAAACGGGAAATGCTTTCGCTGATGATCCGCAAGGGAAACTGGAACCAGGTGCTGGTCTTCGCCCGCACCCGTTATGGTGCCGACAAGCTGACTGAGGAATTGCTCTTCGATGGGATCAAGGCGGCCGCGATCCACAGCAACAAGAGCCAGTCGCTCCGGACTCGAACTCTGGCTGAGTTCAAGCGGGGTGAGTTCCGGGTGCTGGTGGCGACCGATGTGGCGGCGCGGGGGCTTGACATAGAGCGCCTGCCGCACGTGGTGAATTATGATCTGCCCCAGGTTCCGGAAGACTATGTGCACCGCATCGGACGTACCGGCCGGGCCGGAGAGAACGGCATTGCCCTCTCGTTGGTCAGCCAGGAAGAGCAGCCGTTGCTGCAGGCGATCGAGAAGCTGCTGAAGCAAACGATCCCGCGTCAGATACTTGCGGAATTTCCGAAATATGCAGCCAGCCGGACTGCTGCTGCAATGGAACGCAAGCAGGCCAAGAAACCGGCCAAGTCAAGGAAGTCACGGGAAAAGGCTGTTCAAACAGCGGAAGTCGTGCCGACTCCCCGGCGGAAGAAAGACGCGGGCGAGCGGCCTGCCCCCAAGACCGGCCGAAGCAGGAGCAGGAACCGGAGCCGGAAGTAATTCTTCGGCTGAGGTAGCCGTGCTGCCCCGCATGGTGCTCGGTCGTGCATTCTTCGCTCGAAATCAAAGGTCATTGTTTGCAATCTGAATAGAGAGAAAGGCAGGTCCCATGGCACAGCCCTGGAAGGTTATTGAAAGTGTCGCTACCGCCGATGGTACGCTCGAATTGCGCCAACGGGGGGAGCGGGATTTTCTGATCGTGATTGGTGGTCAGGTGTTGATGAACAGCCTGGCCAACCGGTCGGAGATCGTGCTTGGACAGCACGGCTGTGCTCACCTGAAGGGACGAACCGGTGCCCGTGTGCTGGTTGGTGGACTGGGGATGGGTTGTACCCTGCGGGGTGTGCTGGATACTCTTACAGCCGATGCACAGGTGGTGGTTGCGGAGTTGAACCCGGTGGTTCCGGAGTGGTGCCGGGGGCCGCTGGCGTTGCTTACCGATAGCGCTATTACCGATTGCCGGGTGATGCTGGAAATCTGTGACGTGACCACCCTGATTCGGAGTGCTGCCGCTAGCGGTGGTGCTGCCCGCTTCGACGCCATCGTGCTGGATCTCTACCGGGGGCCTCATGCCCGCACCGACCGGGTGCGCGATCCGTTTTACGGCAGTCGGGCCATCGAGTCGATGCGCAAGGCGCTGTTGCCGGGAGGGGTGCTGGCAGTGTGGGGCGAGAACTACGATGAAGGCTATGTACAGCGGTTGCGGGGGGCCGGCTTCACGGTGGCAACGGAGCGACCTGGTCGGGGCGGCCTGCGCCACGTGGTTTTCCTGGCGCGGTTACCAAGGTAGGTCTGAGAGAAAACTGTTCGGATTGCTGCGATAATACAAGAATGGCGCGGTAACGGAGGCTTGTTTTCGACCGGACAGCGAAATGAAAATCAGCTGTTTCCTTGCTTTATTGGTGCCGCTCTTTTTCGTCCTGCGGAGCGGGGTTGCCCGGTTTCTTTTTGCGCCGCATTACCAGCACCACCAGTAAAACCCTGCTTATTACCAGCAGCAGTAAGAGCAGCAGGAACCGGGGAGGCATGACGTTGCGGAGCAGAAGTACAACCGCCGTTATGCAGAGGATATAAAAGATGCATCGGGTACTCAGCGATTTGTCTTCGTTGTCCACGAATGGCCTTTCCGTGCGCCAGTGCCTGCCGGTGATGTATTTAGTTCAATGCGGGTAAATATATCACTTTAAATTTGAGTTACAATAAAAAAATAGCCACTAATCTATTCGCAGTATACCTTGCATGGCAACAGCCAGCTTCGCTGCCAGCATGATTTTTCCCTTTTCATTTTCCGCAACAAGACGAACCATCCATGATTCTTGCCTTTCGGACCGCATCTGATAAAATTTCTCTATATAATTGAATATTTATCCCGTCTCACGAATGCAGATAAGCAAATCTTTCGGTAATCGATCATTTGCCGGTGGCTGTAAATGTCGCCGTGATCTCACACATGACAGGGAGGCAACCATGTCAAAGCACATTCTGCTGGCGGCTATCGTAACGGCACTTCTGGTCCCCTGCACGGGGATCTCATTCGCCCAGGACCTGACGGTACAGGTAGTGAACTGCCCCCGGTCGGCAAAGGCCGGTCAGGACCTTAATGCATCGTTCCAAGTAGCGGTTACAAACAAGGGTAAAACTGAGGTGAAAGATGTGGCAGTGGCTCTGGTTCTGAAGAAAAATGCGCTTTGTCCGGCACCCGACCGACCAGCGGTGTACTCGCCGGACTTTTTTGACGGAGTGCTGTTGCGTGACGGACGTCACTATGTGTCCGTGGCCGCCGGGCAAACGGTTGCAATCAAACTCTACGGCGCAAATACCATTCCCGCCAATATCCCGATTGGCAGAACCTATTATCTGTGTGCGGTGATCGCTGGCGGGGACAGACAGCAACAGGACAACAAAGCAGGGACGTGCGCCTGCTGCCCGATACAGGTTGTCGGCACGGAAGCTGGCGCTGTTATTACGGGATTGGCGCAGGGCTGCGCCACAAAAAGGGGCACGCTGACAATTCTCGGCAGGAATTTCGGTTCGGGGACGGCGAAGACTGTTGTCCTCAGCGGGGCAGGGACACGTATGGACTTGACAGTCCTTTCCTGGGGAGATGCTGCCATTGTTGTCATGATACCTGATGATGCCGGAATCAGGGACGGGAGAGACTATCAGCTCAGTATCCAGCGAGCCGATCACACTGAGGTGCTGAGCAACAGCAAGCCCATCAGCATCTGCCCTGTTCAGCTGCCGCTACCGGTGCCGATTCCGGTGCAGCCACCGCCGCCGGTCCCGCCGTTTCTCTTTTAGCGGCCAAGCCGGTATATTCAGTTACGAACTGCCCTTTGGCCGGAACAATGCAAACCATTTCCCGGCGCAGCAGCGGTCAGGAGTGTTCTCTCTCGTTCAGTACTTCCGGTTATCGAACATGCGGGCGGTTTTCCGTTCCGAGCGGGGGAGGGAACCGTTCGGAACGATCTCCGGAGTGCAGGAGACGAACAGTGCCTGCTTGATTGCCCGGACAATTGCCTTGCCGAGCCGCTCGTCGTCCTCGGGCGCTCCATCCCGGGCTCGTTCCACTTTGACCGCCATGGAGTCCTTGCCGTCATCCTGGTGGTCGAGGATTACCTGGTATTCGCTGCCGAGCCCGGAGATGCCGGAGAGGATCTCGTCCACCTGTCCCGGGTACATGTTTACGCCGCGGAAGATCACCACATCGTCGGATCTGCCAAGAATCTTGTCGTGTCGCGGCAGTCCGCAACCGCAGGGGCAGTCGCCGTCGATCAGCCGAGTCAGGTCCCGGGAGCGGTAGCGGACCAGCGGGGTGCCTTCCTTGCGCAGGGTGGTAAATACCATCTCGCCGATCTCGCCCGGATTGACCGGCCGCAAGGTCTCCGGGTCGAGTATTTCCAGCAGGTAATAATCGGCCCAGTAGTGGATGCCGCTGTTGCAGCGGCAGGAGAGGCCGGTCCCGGGACCGTACAACTCGGTAAGCCCTGGAATGTCATAAACTTCTTCCACCCCGAGATGCTCGCGGATCACCGCGATCATTGCCTCGCTGGTCCGTTCTGCGCCGAGTATTACCTTGCGAAGGGCAATTTTGTCTTTCAGGTTGCGCCGGTGCACCTCTTCCGCAAGCAGTAGTCCCATCGAGGCGGTGCAGCAGAGCACCGTGGATTGCATGTCGACCAGCAGGGATGTCTGCATCTCCAGGTTGCCCGGACCGGCCGGGATTGCCATGGCGCCGTACCGTTCGCAGCCGAGCTGGAAGCCTGCCCCTGCCGTCCACAGTCCGTATCCGACACAGATCTGTACCCGGTCCTGCCGCGTTACTCCCGCCATTTCATAACATCGGCCGAACATGTAGCTCCAGTCGTCGATGTCGTTGCGCGTGTAGCTGAGGATCTTTCGTTTGCCGGTGGTGCCGGACGAGGAGTGTATCCGGACAATTTCGGCCGGGTCCACGGCCAGCAGCGGGAAAGGGTAGCCGGCCCGCAGGTCGTCGGCGGTGGTAAAGGGGAGTTTTTCCAGGTCGTCGATGGTTCGGATGTCTGTCGGCGTGATCCCGGCTGCTTCGAACTGCTTGCGGTAGAAGGGCGAGTTGTTTCCGGCGTGTTCCACCGTCCATTTCAGGCCACGGTTCTGTAAATCCTTCAGTTCATCGGCAGTGCCGAACCGGGGGGGGAATTGTTTCAGCATCCAGGTGCCTCCAGGTAGTAAGTAGTGCCGTACTCGAGTCCTGCCTCCAGCGCTCGGAGCGACTGGGTCACCAGATTACCCCGTGTTGCTTGCTTGCTTTCCAGTACCTGCCGGATATCACCGGCCGTGCAGAAAAAGGGGAAAGGGGAGCCCGGTGCCAGGAGAAAGCCGAGCAGAATCAGGTTTGTCCCCTGTCGCAATCCGCTCTCCCGGGCGATTGCGTCTGCGTCAATGCGGTGCATAGCCGGTCCTTCAACCTGTTCGGCGCAATCCGGTGCGTTCATGGCGGCCCAGCCGTCGGCTTTGAGGAATGGCCGCTGCAGGCGGAAGTTGCCGGCATTCAGTACCAGCATGCCGTCCGCCGTGCCGGCGCGCACCAGCGGACTGGGAAAACCGCCCACCTTCAGGTGCGAAACGACCACACCGCCCCGCTGGGCCATGCCGTGAGTTTCGGACGAAATGACAGCCAGACCGCGATGAATGGCCGTCTCTGCCAGCAGTCGGGTGAGGAACAGTATGCCTTGGCCGCCCACACCGCTAATAATCAGTTGCTGTCGTACCGGTGCTTCGCGGTCGCTCATGGTTGCAATCCTCCCTCGGTCTGTTGTTCAATGATGGCGCCAACCGGGCAGACATGAACGCAAACACCGCAGTCCTGGCAGGTCAGTCGGTCGATATGGACGCGCTTTTGCTGTTCGTCGAAGATCAGTGCCGGGCATTCGAAGCTCGTAACACAATAACGGCATCCGGTGCAGTCCGGGGTTATGGTTACCGGTCGGCGTGGCGGTGCAACCTTGCGGCGCCGATCGATCACGCAGGGGTGGCGCGCAATGACTACTGCCGGACCGTTGCTGTGGCTGAAGGCCAGGGCCTTTTGCAGGAGAGCGATGAAGTCCGGCAATTCGGTCGGATCGGCAACCTGGCAGAAACGGATGCCGCAAGCATTGACCAGTCCTTCGATGTCAACGGCGACGGTCGGTTCACCCATGGCGCCGCTGCCGAGTGCCGGGGTCGGCTGGTTACCGGTCATGGCCGTGGTCGAGTTGTCGAGGATCACCAGTACGAAACGGGCATTCTGGGTGACGGCATCGATCAGCGGCGGAATCCCGGCATGGAAGAAGGTGGAGTCGCCGATGGTGGCGACGATGTCGGTTTCCTTGCCCGCGAGTCTGAAGGCCTGATAGAAACCGGCCGCCTGGCTGACCGCGGCTCCCATGCAGAGAACCGAATCGACCGCCCCAAGATTGAGACCGAGAGTATAGCAGCCGATGTCGCTCGGGTAGATGCCGTGGGGTGCGGCCTTTTTAATGGCATAGAAGCTGGTTCGGTGGGGACAGCCGGGACAGAGGGTCGGTTTGCGGCCGCCGGCGGTATCCACCGGAGCAGCAGCGTCTCCGGTTATTCCGGCGAAATCTTTCAGCAGCCGTTCGACCGTTTCCGGGATGAGTTCCCCGGCTTCGGCGACAAAGCCGGTCAGTTTGCCCCGGGTTCGTTGCCGGTCGGCCAGTTGCATCTCGATAACGCCGCTGGTTTCTTCCAGGATCAGGATCTGGTCATAGCTGGCGAGCAGTCGGTCGCGGAATTCACTGTGGAGCGGAAAAGGCTGCAGCACCTGGTAGAGGGGCAGCGTGTCGATCAGGCCGGAATCGGTCATGATCTCCCTGGCATGGGCGGCGGCAACGCCGCAGGCCAACACCGCTTTCGGGGCTGTTACGCCCGGATTGATCCGCTTCGGCGCAGTGGCGGGATGGACAGCGATCTGCTCTAGCTTTGCAACCAGCTGCAGGTGTTGTTGGAGACGGAACTTTGGCGTGGAGGCCCAGCGGGACGGCTCCTTGGTAAAATCGACAGAGATGGGTGACGGGCTGAATTCCACGGCCGGGACATTCTGTCCGGCATGGCATACCCTGGTGGTCGGGCGGAGCAGGACCGGTATCTCGAACTTCTCCGACAGCTCGAATCCCAGGCCGACCATCTCCCGCGCCTGGGCCGGGGAGTCGGGGTCGAGGACCGGCACTTTGGCGAGCATTGCCAGCATGCGGCTGTCCTGCTCGGTCTGGGAAGAATGGGGACCGGGGTCGTCGGCGCTGATGACGATGAATCCGCCTTTTACTCCCTGGTAGGCGGCACTCATGAAGGGGTCCGAAGCGACGTTCAGTCCCACCTGTTTCATGGCAACCGCGGAACGCAGGCCGGTAATGGCGGCGGTGTAAGCTATTTCCAGCGAAACCTTTTCGTTTACTCCCCATTCTACATGCATCGTGGCGCCGGTGGCCTTTTGCCAGGCGGCGACGGAAGAGAGAATCTCCGAAGCGGGGGTTCCGGGGTAGGACGTGGCGACCGCGCAGCCGTTTTCCACCAGACCGGCGGCAATGGCTTCGTTTCCAAGCATAAGGATGTTGCTGGACACAATCTACCTCCCTCAAGGCAAGTGAGGCTAAATAGTTTTCATCCGGAAACGGTTCTTTTTCGCCCTGGCTGTGTCAATCCGCGGGCTTGCTTGTGCGGCGTACCTGGGTACGCCTCCGCGTAACTCCTTGATTTCCTTGCCAGGACAAAAAATCCCTCGTTTACGAATTGAAAACCAATAGTTTCAAATCCGGGGTTTCCGGATGGAAACTAAATAGTGAGCGAGCTGTTTCCGCTTGTCAATAATTAAAATGTGTCGGACTGCGAGGAAATGATATTTTTGATCCACAGATTCTCCATGGTTTTTTGTCGGGAAAGTATCGGCACTTGTTTGGCCAGGAGTTCCCCGCCAACCCCATAATCGATAACCATCCTTTACACGGGTTCGGCCAGCTGCCGGATAGGCCGGTATTCTGGTGCTGTTTTCGTTAAGGTTTGACAGGATTCGGTGGATGAATGACCGCATATCGTGCCGACAACTCACCGGCCAGTTCGTTATAGACCCGGAGTGATGCAATCAGTGAGTCATCTTTCTCCGTCGATTTTTCGAAATTCTTCAAGCGTCCGTTGAAGTTTCCCGCTTTGGACTGCAGATTCTGGATGCTTTGGCTTAAGAACCCTTTTTCTTTCTTGTCGCCGTCCGATCGGGTAATGAAGGATTTTGTTTTCTCCCAGTATTCATCGGTGCAGCCGAGATAGTGGTTGAGGCTCTGCAGGAAAGAGAGGGTCGAGGCGGACAGTTCGGAGATGCTGGCAAGTTTTGTCCTGGTATCGTTCATTTCCTTGCGCAACCGTTCATCGGCAAAGCGGGCGACGGTGGCCGCATTTTGTGCTTTGTCGGATGTCGCGGCATGGTTGAGAGCGTCCACCTTGGCAACAAAATCGCGCGATGTTGCCAGATAGCGGGATATGGATACTGATGCCGAATTCAGCGTTATCAGTCCTTGCGAGATGAACTTGGTAAGCAGTGAGGCCTGTCCCGCATAGGGAATGGGGAGCATCTTTGCAAAACCCGCAGCAACCGATCCTGCCTCGATATACTTCGAATAGCCGGAGAGGTTTGCCGTCATCCAGGTGACAAAGGCCTCGAACTCCGCCAGGGACTGGCGTTGATTCTTTACATCCGCCGCAATTTCACTCAGTTTTTGCTGGCTTTTCAATGCGAGCGTATCGGCGTTGATGGTCGGAACCGTTTCCAGGTCGACCAGTTTGTGGCTCAGTTGCGTATTGTCGTTCTGCAGGGTGATAAGCAGTTGATCTTTTTCCTTGAGCGCTGACTCGCACGAGCCATTTTCATCGGCCATTGCGGGGGGCGTCGTCAACAGGTGACCGACCAGCAATGAAAGTATCAAGCGGCGAGGGGTTTTCATCTTTTCATGTTCCTTTTATTTCTGAGATCTGAATTCACGAGAGTTGGCTGTCATGTAAGGGAAAGGGGTTCGATCCGAAACAGGGTGCAGATTGTGATAATTATCGGGAAGGCACAATAGCGGAAAGTTTTGCCACTGGCAAGCCATAATCATTCGTATTTGTGAACTTGTTGTGAGTCCAACTACCCGGAACAATGGGGTTCCTGTTGAAAAACACCGAGAGAGTCACGGGCGGATAAACCGGGTATGGCGAGCCGAACCGATGCTTTATGAAACTGCGACACTATACTGTCGGCGTGCCAAAGAAGCGGCTTTACTGGTTGTGGTACTGCAAACCGCTGAGAAACCGCGGTGACACGGCTGTAAACGATGGCCGAAGTGACCTTCAATGGTTGCCTGGTTTTTGCCGAGATTGTTGTTGATTCTATTTGTGTGGATTCTACTGGATTTTTGCCCCTGAATTCCGATAAGGTTTAGACCAGCATTTGTAGCCTGTCCCATTCCTGCCGACCACATGGTTTTTTACGGCAATGTTGCAAGAAAGATTTCCATTTTTATGCACCTTTCGAGCTTGAAAACCAAAATGAACTTTGCCGTATCCCTGTTGATGACGGCGGTTCTTTCCTTACTGGCGCTCACCGCTTTCTGGTATTTCGAGAGACAGTACACCGAGACGATTGCCCGGCAGCAGTATACCCTGGTCTCGTCAATGGCGGAGGCACTGGACAGCAAGATACTGAATGCCCAGAAAGAGCTTGTCGCAGTTGCCGAAAGCGTACAGCCGAAACTTGTCGACGACCACCGTTTGGCACAGCGCTTTCTTGACGCCAAGCCTGGCCTGCGAACAGTCTTCAACAGCGGTATTTTTGTTTTTTCACGAGAAGGAAGTCTTGCCGCCGCATCTCCGTCTGAGCCGCAGTTGCTCGGCAGGGACTATACATTTCGCGATTATATTAAAAAAACGATAGAAACCGGCAGGCCGCAAATATCGGCGCCTTTTTCTTCAACGCAAGCTCATCGACACCCGATTGTCATGTTTACCGCCCCCTTTTTTGCTGCCGACGGTGAACTGGCCGGGATTCTGGCCGGTGCCGTGGATCTTATGCGGGAAAACTTTCTCGGTAAACTGGCAAGCATCAAAATCGGCGAAAAAGGGTATCTCTATCTCTATAGCACCGACCGCACGATGATCGTTCATCCCGACCGGAGGAGAATTCTCCAACGGGACGTGCCACTCGGGGTTAACAGACTGTATGATCGTGCCATCGCAGGTTTCGAAGGCACCGGTGAGACGGTTAATTCGCGGGGGGTGCGGGCGTTCAGTTCCTTCAAACACCTCTTGTCCACCAACTGGATACTGGCGGCAAATTATCCCTGGGAAGAGGTATACACGCCCATATACCGGGCAAGGTGGTTCATGCTGGGGGCATTGGTCCTGGCGCTGCTATTCTCGAATGCCATTGTCTGGTGGTCCATGCGCCGACTGACTGCGCCGCTGCTGCTGTTTACCAGTCATGTCAAGGGTATTGCCGACACCAACGCTGAGCCGACGTCATTCCAGGTGATGTCCTTGGATGAGATCGGTACCCTGGCTCAGGCTTTCAACGACATGGTATCCGCCATGCATCAGCAGAAGAAAACCATCCGCGAGCAAAAGGATTTTTCCGATACACTGCTACTGAATTCCGCGATACCGACCTTCGTCCTCGACATCCATCACCGGGTGGTCAGCTGGAACCGGGCCTGCGAAGACTTGACCGGTATAAAAGCGGCAGAGGTTGTCGGCACTGCCGATTCCTGGAAGGGTTTTTATGACGAGAAGTGTCTGCTGCTTGCCGATTTCGTCGTTGATAGCACTGATCCTGCTGAGACAGCAAATTACGATTCTTACCGCAAATCTCCTTTTAGCCCCGACGGACTGCAGGCCGAAGGCTGGTGTGGGATGCCGAACGGCGCACAACGGTACCTGTTTGCCGATGCTGTTCCGGTGCGCAATGCCGAGGGATCGATAATCGCGGTTATCCAGACGGTGCAGGACTTCACGGCGCGGAAGCGCGCCGAGCAGGAACTGGAATTCAAGAATGTCATTCTTTCCACGCAGCAGGAAACAGCGATCGACGGTATTCTGGTAGTTGATGACAACGACACCATCATTTCCTTTAATCGGCGGTTTATCGAGTTGTGGGACGTTCCCGCCGAATTGCTTGAGGCCTGGGAGGATACCCCGCTATTGCATCTGGTTACCACCAGGGTTGTTGATCCGGAAAGCTTCCTGGCACGGGTGAAATACCTCTATGACCACCGGGAGGAAAAAAGCCGTGAGCTCATCCTCCTGCAGGACGGCAGGGTGTTTGACAGGTATTCGGCACCGATGCTGGGTGAAGATGGAAAATACTATGGCCGGGTGTGGTATTTCCGTGACATCAGTGAGCGTAAGCAGATGGAAATGGCGCTCAGGGAAAGCGAAGAGCGCTACCGGAAACTGGTGGAGCTTTCTCCTGATGCAATTTACATCCACAGCGGAGGAATTCTGGTCTTTGCCAATGCGGCAGGCGCCAGGCTGATCGGTGCGAAGCGGCCCGAAGATATCTACGGCAGGCAGGCGCTCGACTTCGTTCATCCCGATTGCCGGGAGCTTGTCGTACGTCGCTTGAGCGGTTTGCGGCTGGACGGCGAACAGAATCCCGTCATTGAAGAGATGTTTCTCCGGTTCGACGGCTCAGCCGTAGCAGTCGAAGTTTCTTCCCTTGTTTTTACCTTCCAAGGCAAAGAAGCCGTGCTGGTGGTTGCCCGGGATATCGGCGAGCGCAAAAAAATGCAGGAAGAACTGGTTAAGGTGCAAAAACTTGAATCCCTGGGTGTTCTGGCAGGCGGCATCGCTCACGATTTCAATAATATCCTGACCGGGATTCTCGGCACCCTGTCGCTGGCATACGCCAAGCTCGACCCGGATCACGCCATTGCCCGGCATCTGATCGATTGCGAAAAAGCTGCCGTCCGGGCAAGCAAGCTGACGCAACAACTGTTGACCTTTGCCCGCGGCGGCGAGCCGGTAAAAAAACTGGTCGACCCGGCTTCGCTGATCATGGAGACGATGCATTTCGTGTTGAGCGGATCCAATGTCAGAAGCGTCTTTGACCTGGCTGACGATCTCTGGAATATTCACGCGGATAGCGGACAACTCAGCCAGGCGCTGCACAATATCCTGATCAATGCGGTTCATGCCATGCCGGATGGTGGTGACGTGACCCTGTGCGCCGCTAATGTGATACTTGGCCAGGAAAATATCCATCAGTTGGCTGCCGGGCACTATATCCGGATCATCATTGCCGATCACGGTTGCGGTATTTCGGAAGAAAACCTCGGCAGCATCTTTGACCCCTATTTCACCACCAAGCAGGGCGGTAGCGGTCTCGGTCTGGCATCGGTCTACTCCATTATCAGGCGCCATGGCGGCAGTATCGAGGTTTCCTCGACGATCGGCCAGGGCAGTTGCTTTACGATCCATCTGCCTGCCTTGCCGGGGGAACGGTCCGAAAATGAGTCGGTTGGAGAGGCCGTGGAATTGCCAGGGAGCGGCAGGGTCCTGATCATGGATGACGATGCTAGTATCTGTGACATTGCAACGGAAATCTTGCGGTTTGCCGGCTATGATGTGGCGAGCTGCGCCGAGGGGCGGGAAGCTGTTGAACGGTTTCGTGATGCCTTGGAGAGTGGTACCCCGTTTGATGCTGTTATCCTGGACCTGACGATACCGGGCGGTATGGGCGGCAGGGAGGCCGCCGGCATGATCCTGGCGCTTGATCCGAACGCAGTGCTGATAGTCTCCAGCGGCTATTCCAATGATCCGGTGGTTGCCAATTGTCGTGCGTACGGCTTCAGCGGAGTGGTTGCCAAACCGTTTGCCGCCAATACTTTGATCGGAGAACTGGGCCGGCTGCTTGCGAGAAAGCACTAACGGGTCGAGTTCGGCAGCAAGAGTGAAAAGCGCGGGGCAAGGGCATTTCGGTCTACCAAAATTTCTGGTATTACTTCAGGTTTTCAAGGGCTTGAGCAATGGATGCCATGAGTTTTTCCAGTTCGCTCCGCAGGTTTTTCCTGCTGTCCCTGTCCAGGGCTGCGACATCGAAGCGGCTGAAGCGTTTCGTGAAGCTGCGAATGTAGGCGTGGGGGGCAGGTTTCTTCAGCCGCGCCTGCTTCAGTTTTCTCGCCCGCGCTGCAAGGCTTTCGCGGTTCAGGATGCCATCGTGGTATTGCCGGAAGGCGTCAACCATCTCCGCTTGTCCCGGTAGTCGGGCGATCATTACCAGGATGTCGCGCGGAATCGACGGTATGCAGCGGCAGGCATCGCGGATCTCGGCAGGCAGACGCGTAACAGCCATAATCTCCGACAGGGTCGGCACCGCCTTGCCGGTTATGCCTGCCAGGTCCTCCAGCCGATAGCCCTTCCTTTCCTTCAACGCCGCAATCGCCTCCGCTTCCTCGACAGCGGTCAGGTCGGTTCGCAAGAGATTCTCAATCAGTGCGGTTTCCAGTGGATCGCCGGTCACGATCCGTACCGGGATCCGCTCCTGTCCCGCCAGCCCAGCGGCCCGCAGCCGCCGTTCGCCAGCCACCAGACGCAGGCCGTTTTCGTTTGTCTGGCACAGAATTGGCTGCAACAGGCCGTTGGTCCGAATTGATGCGGCCAGGGACCGCAGGTCGGTTTCGTCGAAATGTCGGCGCGGCTGCTCCGGGTTCAGGGCGATCTCCTGCAGCGCCACCAGGTACACTCTGCCCCGTTGATAACGGGTTTCCCGCTTTTCCACGGGTTTTTCGGCTGCTTTCGCCCGGGGAGCGGGGTTCACCTCGAAAAGCTGCATCTGCGAGCCTGTTTCTTCTTCGGTGTCATCCCTCTCGAGCATAGAAGAATTCCCTTTCAAAGGACATCCGTTTCCGGTGGGAGAACCGGATTGGAAGTGCCCAGTTTATTGCACACGGTATCCGTCGTCCGCGAGAACGGGCGCCAGTGGCTTTTACCGTGGCTACTGTGGTTGCTACTGTAGCACAGAAATTTTGTCGGGACAAATTCCCGCTGCAGGAGTAAAATTTCATGGTAATAAATTTTTAGTTCTGGTAAAAAAGACGCAGCCGTTTCATTCACTATGGCTGTCATTTCCACCAGTTGTACGATTCTATCGTTTGTTGTACTCAGCGGGGAGGTTGTCGTGAACCGTGCATTGCATCAAAGATAGCCAGGAGCCGCTTCGATCAGGAACTACAGATCGGCGGCTTTTTTCTTGTCAGTGATTGCTCTGCCACTGACTGAAAGGGGTACCCATGGAGAATGCTGAAGAGAATGAACAGAATGCCGAAATCCGTCACCCGACATGCCCTTTCTGTTTTTTTCATGAATCAGGTGTCATTGCCGCCAACGATTTTGCCGTGGCCGTTCCCGATGCTTTCCCGGTTTCCCCCGGGCACACACTCATTATCCCGAAACGTCATTTTGCCTCGCTTTTTGATGCCACTGAGGATGAAAAAACGGCGCTCATGGTTCTGCTTGCCGAGATACGCGAGAGGTTACGGCAGGAGCGGAATGCCGAAGGGTTCAATATCGGCATCAATGACGGTGCTGTTGCCGGACAGACGGTGTTCCACCTCCATATCCACTTGATACCCCGCTATCGGGGCGACTGCCCGGATCCACGCGGCGGCGTGCGGAAGTTGTTTCCCGACCAGGCTCCCTACTGGAAAAACCGCTAAGGGAAGAGTACTGGGTGTTTCCTGCGGTTGCTAGCGTTTTTTGTATACCGCTTCTAGTGTCTCGTGCGGCTAGTTCGCCGCATTATTTCAGTGGAGTTTTGGCTCCTGGCATGGAGATGACATCCCTTGATTAAACAGCTACTGCTGATTGTTGTTCTGATATGTGCTTTCGCCGGTTGCCAAAGGGACGCAACTGATCAGGCGGTGACGTCCCGCACTTTACTGATCACGCCTGCGCCACCGTCCACTGACCCGACTATTCAGCAGGAAGATGACCGCTTTTTCAGCAGGTCATTCCGCAGCATCGGGGAAACCATCTGGTATCGCGGTGAACGCCCCTTGTTCATCAGGCTCTACGCAAAAGCTGGCGGAACGTGCCACGCCTGCAGTGTGGAGATTGGAGGGTATCTTGCCGAGTATGATGCTGTCCGACGGCAGTGGCAGGTTATGGTAAGCTCGTTCCATATTGCCGAAACCGGTTCCTATGGAGAAGCTCCCGAAGTACATTTTCTGCAACTGGGTCCGGCGAACTACGGATTTCTCATGGCACCGTCCTATCTGGCTCAAGGGATACTGGTGCAGCGGATGCAGCTTTTTCTTGCTTCCCGGTCCGGGTTCAAAGAAATATTGGATGCACCGACCTGTTTTGATAATTCAGGCTTCTTTGCAGACGGCTCTCATTCCGGTTCTGTGCGGGTTGCTATCCATCAACTGGTCAATGCCGAAAAGGAACTCTATGATTTGCAGGTGAATGTTATTGCCAAGGGTGCCATTCCGGTAGATGACGACTATGGCTTCAAGCAACTGTACGGAGATGCGAAAGAATTAAAGTTTGTGTTTAAAGGCGGTGTTTATCTGCCTGAAAAATAAATAGAATATTGGGGCGCAAGGTAGGCGGTTCCTGGAATCACCGGTAATCGTCCAGCATGCCTCACCTTAGGCAGATAAAGTGCCGGCTTTTGGCACTTTATCTCCGTGAGGATGAGCACGGTGATAAATTTTTCTGGCGTATCCGATGTCCGTTCATATAAACTGCTTGTCAGGGGTGAAAAGAACAGCGTTACCTTGCAACGAAGAGACTGCCTGATATATTTTGCAGGGACAAACGATGCGTTTCACGAGAAAAATTCACGTAAAAAGGAACAGCCATGACAGACAAAGATGATCTGGAAATGACAAACGAAGAAGAGAGCTTTGCCGATCTGCTCGAGCAGAGTCTCAGCAGTCAGAGCGGGCGCCTGGAGCCGGGTCAGAAGGTAACGGCACAGGTTCTGAAAGTAGGCAACGAATGGCTCCTTATCGATACCGGTCACAAGGGTGAAGGGGTGGTCGACCTGAAAGAGTTTACTGATCTTGATGGTTCGGTGACCGTTAAGGAAGGGGATACTATCTCCGTATATTTTCTTTCATCACGACACGGTGAAATGCGATTTACCGCCAAAATCGGTGGCGGCTCGGCGGGCAGTGCCCAGCTGGAGCAAGCCTGGCAGGCGGGGGTTCCGGTTGAAGGCGTAGTGGAAAAGGAGATAAAAGGGGGGTTCGAGGTGAAACTTGCCGGAACGTCTCGCGCTTTCTGTCCCTATTCCCAAATGTCGCTCCGCCGTGTCGACAATCCGGAATCTCTCGTTGGAACCCGCCTGGATTTTCGGATCATCGATTATGCCGAAGGGGGGCGCAACATTGTCGTGTCTCGCCGGGTTCTGCTGGAAGAAGAGCAGCAAAGACTCAGGGAAGAAGCTCAGGCGGCAATCAGTGAAGGGATGACGGTTTCCGGTACGGTCACCTCAATCCGCGACTTCGGTGCTTTTGTAGACATCGGTGGTTTGGAAGGACTGCTGCCCATTTCCGAGATCGGCTGGAGCCGGGTGAAGGACGTGCGCGATGTGCTGAGTGAAGGCCAGCAGATCCAGGTGGTAATTAAAGTAATCGACCGGGAAAAAGATCGCATTTCGCTGAGTCTCAAGGATACCCTTGCCGACCCGTGGGACCAGGTGGCCCAGATGTTCCCGGAAGGTTCGTTTCACACTGGCAGCGTGGCACGATTGGCCGCCTTCGGTGCTTTCGTCACCCTGGCCGACGGTGTTGACGGCCTGATCCATATCTCCAAGCTCGGCTCCGGCAAGCGGATCAACCATCCGCGCGAGGTGCTGAAGGAAGGGGAGAGCGTGGAGGTTAAAATCGAGAGCGTCGACAGGGAAACCCGCCGGCTTTCCTTGTCCCTTGCCGGGCAGGCACGTGCTGCAGACGAGGAAGAAGCAACACTTACGCAGTTTCGCCAGGCAGCTGAAATTTCTTCCCCGGGTATGGGAACGCTTGGCGATTTGCTGCTGGCCAAGGCAAAGAAGAAAAAGTAACAGCGGTTCGCTTGCTTTCGAACGCAACCGTCGTTAGATGACAAAGGGGACGGACACCCGGTTTTATAAACGTGTCCGTCCCCTTTTTTTGCCAGGAAAATGTGCTGTGCTGCAGGCTGGCGGCAGAACGCCGACAGTAATGCTACTGGCAGCGCAGCAGCTTTTTGCCGTGCTCGAAGAGCACTTCCATCTTGTTTGGCGGGATGATGTTTTTTACGATGCCGAGGCCGAATGTTGGGTGATTGAGCAGTTCGTTTGCGCGGAATTTTCCATTCATGTCATAGGGGGTTGCCTGATCGACATTGACGGTTGAACAGAGCGCTTGCCACTCGTCCCGTTCGGACGCGGCAGTCTCCTTTTTTTGCTGGCGGGAAACGGTCTGCTTTTTCTGCGCAGAGGTGGTGGCTGCCGGTGTTTTCTTTTCCGTTTTTCCCCGGTAATTGTGGACTCCGTGACAGGTGTTGCATTCTACCCGGACAACCCGGTCTTCCACCATGGCAACAATGGTGTGATTGAGGATGGCGCGGCAGCGGGTACAAGCGGCTTCAATGATGTCTCCCGCGGAAAGTTTTTTGATTCGCATGCATATTCTCCAGTGATTTTCAGTCTGGCCATGGATGTGTGCCGGCAATTATTCTTTGTAACTTGTATTCATCCGAATACCCCTAATACTGTTGACCCAGACTGGGTTGGTGCTTTGCGGATAGACACTGTCTAAACTCTGGTTGAACCGGTGGGTGATACGTTTAAACGCAGAAAGCCCCGGACGACCCGGGGCTTTCTGGCGAACAACGAGCGCTGTATCCAGATCCTGGTCACGTTTGCAGCATGCAACCCATTCGGTTGCCCTGGTCAATAATTTTGAAAAGATTACAGTTGTCGAACCATTGTGCCGTGCCGTGTACCATGGATGTTTGTTCTCCCGGTCACTTCCATAATTCAGTGCGGTTCCCTCCCGCAAATGTTTCGTGACATTACAGGTTTCGGCTGAGAATGTCAAATGCTAGAAGATACTCTGTAAGTGGATAACCCTGCCGTGAGCCGAATTCCTTTGCTATCGTTTCTTTACCTTCCCACCTGATGTGCCTCATTCCTTTTTTACTTTGCAGAAGATAATTCTCCGTCAGCATCCAAGCTCGTGGCTTGCTGTTACGAAACGGAAGATGTTTTGTGCTGTTGCTATAGGGAACTATCATTAAAAATATGGTGTGTATTTAGAAAAAGTAATAAATTTGTCTTGAAAGTTTAGACAATATTCTATAGATGATAGTGCAGAAAATTGTTGGTATCCATCCGGAGGGTGAGGATGGACATCTAATTAGTTTTCATCCGGAAACGGTTCTTTTTCTCCCTGGCTGTGTCAATCCGCGGGCTTGCTTGTGCGGCGTACCTGGGTACTCCTCTGCGCAACTCCTCGATTTCCTTGCCAGGATAAAGAATCCCTCGTTTCCGAACTGAAAACCAATAGTTTCAAATCCGGGGTTTCCGGATGGAAACTAATTACATTATGGAAAAGGACTCAACATGAACCAGAAGGGTATTGCTACTATCTATATATCGCTACTCCTGTTTGCCCTGGTGGGATTTGTCGCCCTGGTGATTGACCTCGGCTACATGTATGTAGCCAAAACGCAGTTACAGAATGCCGCCGACGCGGCTTCCCTTGCCGCGGCTGCAACCCTTGACGGTTCATTTTCGTATGTTCAGTCGCAGGCACGAGCAGAGGGCCAGAAGTATGCCTCGTATAATAAATGCGCCGGTGAGCCGGTTTATATGGACCAGAATCCCAACAACAACGCCAAGGGGGATCTTGTCGTCGGCTATTGGGACGGTTCGGCATTCTTACCGGTGCCGCCTTTGGGCAAAACCTGTAATGCGGTGAAGGCCGTGGCACTGAGAACCAGCCAGGCCGGAGAGGGTATTTCGTCCAATAACAAACCGGTTTCCATTTTCTTCGGCAGAATATTCAATGTCGCTGCTTTGTCCGCCTCTGCATCGGCAATAGCGGTAAAACAGCCGGGATTATCCGTTGCGCCGTTGGTGCTTTGCCTGGAGTCGGCCAAAGTCGGTTCTGGCACCTTTTATCTCAACAAAAACCTGGATAGTGGTTCCGTATATGGAGCTGCCTGGACGCTGTTTGATGACAAGGCAAGTGTCAACGCCGACGAAGTGAAGGCATATCTGAATAACTACGGCAATCCAATCAGTGATAAATGTGGCGGCTGTATCACTACCAATAACGGTACTATGGCGATCAACGAGTTGGAGGATCTGTTCAGAAATCCGGGCTTTGACGCCAAACATAAAAATGTTTCAGGAGGGGTTGTCTCCGCCTGGCAGGTGGCGATTATCATCGTTGATGGCAATTGCAAGGGGGCCGGCAATGGCTGCCCGCCTTACAA
>JAQUHN010000142.1 GCA_028683555.1 Geobacteraceae bacterium
CGGAACAGTCGAGTCCCTGGAGGGTCCATGAGTGCTGTAGTGCGATGTCTGTTTGCCGATCAGCTGCGGGAGGGTAGAGGGAGGTTATTTCCGGGATGCCTTGCCGTCGGTTACTGCCCCATTGGTAGTGGGTTCCCACCGCCGATACGAGGCGGGCGAGGATCGTTTCCGGGTCCGGCAGGGTGCGGGTCCTGGGTGGTGGCAAGCTGTCGGTTGTCCGGACCATGCGGCTGTCGATATAGTAGCCGCTGGCTGACGGATAGGGATAGTCGGCAGTGGTTACCCGGTAAACGGGGAACGCGAAGTCGTTGATGATGCTTTCGATGGAGAAAGGCGTGCCCGGCAGGGCGATGAATTCCAGGGCGCGGTTCTGTCCGCAGCTGTCGAGGGCCAGGGATGTGCCGTCAATGCCGCCGAATACCGAGCGGAAATCGGCAGTGTTCAGGACCGGCACGAATTCTTCGCTCACGGCATAGCGGGGGTGGTCGCAGCCGCCGGAGACGGCGGTGCACGCGATGAGGATGAGGAACAGCACCAGCCAGGATGTGCGTGAAAACCCGCGACAGGCGCAGTGGTGGTGTCGTTTCCGGACAGTATTAATCAACTTCCCTCCGGTAGAGAATCGACCAATGGCGATACTTCTTCGGCATATGGCTGCCGATGCCGCCGAAAAAGAGGCTCGCCCAGGTGAAGGGTATCACCAGGGTTGGACAGAGGTGAACCAGCGCGGGCAGGCCGATGTGGATCATGCCCATGAGGCCCCTTATCTGGTGCGGCCAATTAAGGCTGTGGCGAAGCTCAAGAGCCAGCAGGCCGAGGCCGGTGAGAATGGTGAGGCCATGCCAGATGTGGAGCTTGAGAAAGGGGACATGAAAGACGAATCCGCCAAGGAGGGTCCCGGCGACACCGATGTGGGCGGTCCGCAGAACTATGTCCGCTACTCTCATCCAGGTGGGACGATGATTCTTTGCGATATTTTTGCTGGTTGTTGTTTCCATGGGGCTGTAGTCCTTTATTGCTGGGGCGTATTCCTTCTGCCATGGCCGGGGCTGCCCGGCTAGGGGCATTGCGGGACTGGCGAAGCGTAAACCCGGTGAAGGAAGCGCAACAGGCAGGTGTTGAATGCCTCAGGCTGTTCCAGGTTGACCATATGCCCTGCCCGCGGAATTACGCACAGTTCGCAGTTCGGCAACCCCTCTGCAAGGATGTGGAGATCTTCCGGTTGCACGGCGCTGTCCTGATCCGCGCCGATTACGAGGGCCGGCAGGTCGAAGTATTCCAGCAGGGCCGAGTAGTCCTTCCTGTCGAGGAGGGCATGGAGCGCACCTTCGATGCCCCTGAGGTCAAGGGACGTCATCCAGCGGTAAACGGTTCTCACCAGTTCCGGGTTGCGTTCCAGCGTTTCCCCGGCAAGCAGCGTGGCGGTGGACAACTCCGCTACGGTCTGAGAGCCGTTTCTTTTCATCCGCTCCAGGAACGCGAGCCTTCCGGCCTTTGCCGCATCGCTGTCGGAGGTGCTGCGGGTCGTGATGAAACAGGAGGCGACCACTCGTTCCGGGTATCGTTCCAGGAGATTGAGCAGAATGTAGCCACCCATGGACATGCCGCCGACCACGGCCCGGTCAATCTCCAGGTAATCCAGCAAGGCGATGATGTCATCCGCGAAGAGGGACATGGAATAGGGTCCCTCCGGCGCGTCGCTCTCGCCGAAGCCCCGCAGGTCGGGGGTCACGAGACGGAATCCGGCCTGTACCAATGCCTGCTGCTGGGGTTCCCACATGCCCCTGGTGAGGGGGAACCCGTGGAGCAGGATTACGGCTGGTCCGTTTCCCTTGTCTCCATAGGATAGAGATATGCCGTTAAGCTGCGCTTTCATGAAAATCCTTCGGAAGTTAGTGAGGGGTGGAAGGAATCAGGGGGGGCAGCAGGCGCACACCGAGCGGAAAAGGGTGGTGCTCAGATATCGGTCTCCCCGGTCCGGCAGAATGGTTACGATAGTTCCTGAATCGAGGTTTTCAGCCATTTTGAGTGCTGCGGCGATGGCGGCCCCGCCGGACATGCCGACAAACAGGCCTTCCTTGATGGCGAGCAGGCGAGCGGTTTCAAAGGCGTCCTCGTCTTCAACGGTGACTTTCACGTCCAACTGGTCTTCGTGGTAAATCTTTGGAACGATTGCTTCCTTCATGTTCTTCAGCCCCTGGATCTTGTGCCCGATCCGCGGCTCGACTCCGATGATGCGGATATTTTCGTTCTGTTCCTTCAGGAAGCGGCCTACGCCCATCAGGGTGCCGCCGGTTCCCATTCCGGCAATAAAGAGATCGACGTCGCCGCCGGTCTGGGCAAAGATTTCCGGTCCGGTGGTTTCATAGTGGGCCAGTACGTTGTTTTCATTGGCGTACTGGTTGGGCATATAATATTCGCCGGGGTTTTCTTCAAGGATCCGGTGGGCAAGGCGGATGGCGCCGTCCGTTGCTTCATGGGCCGGAGAGAGGACCACTTCGGCGCCGTAGGCCTCGAGGATGCTGCGTCTTTCCAGGCTTACGCAGGCGGGCATTGCCAGCTTCACCCGGTATTTGCGGGCAGCGCCGATCATGGCGAGGGCGATGCCGGTATTGCCGGAGGTCGCCTCAAGGATGGTTTTGTCGTGGGTCAGTTCTCCGGACTCTTCGGCCTTGGCTATCATATAGTAGGCAGGGCGATCCTTGATGGAGCCGCCGGGATTGTTTCCTTCCAGTTTTGCCAGTATCCTGACACGCGGATTGCTATTGAGACTGGTCAATTCCACCAGCGGGGTGTTGCCGATGGCGTGGTCGACCGAGTAGGTATTTTTAGCGGTTGCTGCGACGGCGTCTGCTTTCCGTATGCTGCTGCGCGAATTCATATCGTCTCCCTGATGCGCTTTTCGATGGGCTTTTGGTGAGGGGTGCCGGCCTGTTCGCTCGTGATATGGCACCGTTCTGTAAAGAGCTTCTTAACGTACCATTTTCACAGGATAATTACAAGACGCATGGTGGGGAAGATACGACTTCATGTGACTGCGGATGTGTCGCGCAGTCGTTGGACGATTCCCGGCAGCACTTTGAGCACATCTGCCACATCCTGTTCGCTGTTGCCTGATCCCAGGGAAAACCTGATATTTGCAACAGGTGCTCCGGAGCCGACACCCATTGCCCTGAGGACGTGGGAGCTTTTGATAGCCCCGGAACTGCAGGCAGAGCCCGAAGAGGCAGCGATACCGGCCAGGTCCAGGTTGAAGAGCAGCGAGTCGGACTTCACGTCCAGGAAAGAAAGATTGACGGTGTTGGGGAGGCGTTTCAGCGGATGGCCGTTCAGACGGACACCGGGAATTGTTGCAATGATACCCTGTTCCAGTCGGTCACGCAGGGCCTGGATCCGGAGGGACTCCGTTGTCATGGAACGCTCGGCTATTTCGCATGCCTTGCCGAGGCCGACAATACCGGCGACATTTTCGGTTCCCGCCCGGCGGTTCCTCTCCTGGGAGCCGCCGTGGAGGAGAGGGAAGACTTTCGTTCCCTTGCGGATGATCAGGGCGCCGATTCCCTTGGGGCCCTGGAGTTTGTGTCCGGAAAGGGAAAGGAGGTGAATGTTCGATTCCTTCCAGTGCAAGGGGATTTTACCCACTGCCTGGACCGCATCGCAATGGAAGCAGATGCCTTTCCCGGCCGCCAGTTCACCAATCTCCCTGACCGGAAAAATGGTGCCGGTTTCGTTGTTGGCGTACATGGCCGAAACAAGGATGGTGGCATCGGTTATGGCAGCTTCCAGGGCGTTCAGGTCGAGCATTCCTTGCTCGTCCACATCGAGGGTGGTGACCTGGAATCCCTGGTGTTCCAGGTAAAGACAGGGGGTGAGGACCGCCGGGTGCTCCACCGTGGTGGTGACGATGTGATTGCCCCGAGCATGTCGAGCTGCCGCAACGCCTTTAATGGCCATATTATTCGATTCCGTTGCGCAGGAGGTGAAGACCACTTCGGACGCTTCGCAGCCGATCAGGCTGGCAACCTGCTCACGGGCCTCTTCCACGGCCGATTTCACCCGGCGTCCCGCCCAGTGGATGCTTGACGGGTTGCCGAACTGCTCGCTGAAAAAGGGCAGCATCGCTTCGAGGGCTTCTGGATGAAGGGCGGTGGTTGCGTTGTTGTCCAGGTAGATATGGCGGGTCATGGTATTCTCCCTTGGTTTTGGGACGATTTTCGCCCGGAATATTCCCTTGCCGGCTGCTTGCTTCTATTTATAACATACTACACTATAATAATCAACTATAACGCTGGCAAAAACTGGTTGTATCTTCACGGCTAAACCCGGGTGCCGTCTGCTGTTGTCGCACTACATGGGATAATGCCGGGTGGTTTTTGATAACTGTAAGATATTATAACGTTTAAGCTTTGATGACGCAAGGTTGTCGCAGGGATTGTGCTGCTAAATAACTTGACAGATATGATAAAAAATACTATTTGGTGATTAGTGTGGACAGTATGCAGGATTGCCGGAGGTAAAAGCCATGTTTACCGAAGAACAAATAGAGCGTTATTCGAGGCATATCATCCTTAAAGAGGTTGGCGGACGGGGTCAGTTGCGACTTCTGCAAGGGAAGGTTCTTATCATCGGCGCCGGCGGGCTCGGTTCGCCGGCCGCACTGTATCTGGCCGCGGCCGGGGTTGGTACTATCGGTATTGCCGACGCCGATGTGGTTGCTGTTTCGAATCTGCAGCGCCAGGTAATTCACGCCACTCCCGATCTGGGCAAGCCGAAGGTGGAGTCGGCCCGGGAGAAGATGGAAGCCATCAACCCGGATGTGAAGGTCGTCACCCATCAGCAGTGGGTTACTGCCGAAAACATTCTGGATCTCATCCGCGACTACGACTTCGTTATCGATGGCACGGACAATTTTGCCGCCAAGTTTCTCATCAATGACGCCTGCGTCATGGCCGGCAAGCCCTATTCGCATGGCGGTATACTCCATTTTATCGGCCAGACGATGACAGTTATTCCCGGCGAATCACCCTGTTACCGCTGTATCTTTCCCGAACCCCCACCATTGGATGCCATTCCGACCTGTGCCCAGGCAGGGGTCATTGGTGTGCTGCCTGGCGTTATCGGCACCATCCAGGCAACCGAGGCGATCAAGTACCTGCTCGGTGTCGGAAAACTTCTCGCCGGCCGGCTCCTGGTTTATGATGCCGAAGGGCTTGATTTTTATGCTTCCCCCATTGCCCGCCAGAAAAAATGCCCTCTCTGCGGCGAAAATCCCTCCATACTCGAACTGCGGGACGAGGAAGGTGCAAGGAATATCTGCGAGATTGCCTGAGAGTTGACAGTCCCTGATCCGAAAGTAGAATTTCCGATAGAGGGATGCTCTTTGAGGTATCGGCCTTTTTCTTGATTATTTCCACATTAATTGTGCGGTAATTCTCAGCACCTTTTCTGCTTGCCAATCCCCAGAATTTCTTTTTTTGCAGTGTAGTAATTGACGCTCCTTCGCTAAAAATCCTCACAATTATTTTACATAAGTGTGCTAATGGTGTTCTAGTATGCTGATTTTGTTGTGCTTTAATTGATTTGAGGGATGTTGGATTCTGTTGTATTAAACCACATAATAATAGTAAAGAAACAACTATTTTTATTGTTGACAAAAAGAATATAGATATGGCAAGGTGTTTTTAACGATTCAGCTACGGAGATTTTGTAATCGAGAGACTCCTGGCGGGGGGTGAAAATGGTGCAAGGTGAGGTACGGTTAATTGATCTGCGCGGTGTTTGTTGCCCAACCAACTTCGTCAAGGCAAAACTGGCCCTGGAGATGGCGGGCAGCGGGGACATCCTGCGCTTCTATCTGGATCAGGGAGAGCCGGAACAGAACGTTACCAGGAGTCTGGAGGCCGAAGGTCATCATGTGCTGGAATCCCGGAAGGTCGAAAGCTACTGTATCCTGACAATTGAAAAGGTCTGAGGTTGATACTAATTCAGTTTTGATAGGGAGAATGAATATGAGTGGTATGATTCCAAAAGTACCGGCCGGTGCGACAGCTCAGGATATTTTGCGACAGGGTGCCGCGGCGGCAGCGGGGATTGTGAAATTGGCGTGCTCCTTTTCCGTGGAAGATACGGTAATTATCGACATGATTCACAAGGAGGGGCTGGCTGTTGGGGTCTTTGCGCTGGATACCGGCAGGCTGAATGAAGAGACCTATGAAGTGGCCGACGCCATTACCGACCGTTATGGCATCCGCATTGACTGGTACTTTCCGAAACATGACGCGGTGGAGAAGCTGGAGCGGGAAAAGGGCCTCTATTCCTTCCGCGAGTCACTGGATAACCGCCATGAATGCTGCGGTATCCGCAAGGTGGAACCGTTGGGCCGTGCCCTGGCCGAACTGGCCGGTTGGGTTACCGGGCTCCGGCGGGATCAGAGCGTTACCCGGACCGATCTGGCAGCCATCGAGATTGACCAGAATCACGGTGCCATTCTCAAAATCAATCCGCTGTTGGAGTGGAGTGAAGAGCAGGTCTGGGAATACGCCAAGGCACATCGCGTTCCGGTCAGCAGGCTTTACGCCCAGGGTTATCGCTCGATCGGTTGCGCGCCTTGCACCAGGGCGGTGGCGCCAGGTGAGCATGCCCGGGCCGGACGCTGGTGGTGGGAGAACCCGGAGCATAAAGAGTGCGGGTTGCATAGGAAATAACGGTAGTTATGAGTTTTGAGTTATGAGTTTTGAGTTTCAGGCACTACGTCGAACATGGCATGTGTCGGGAAATGAAAATTAGTAAACCAGTAATGGTTTCAGCGTTTTCATAACTCAAAATTCAACACTTAAAACTCAAAACTAGATTTCGACGAAGGAGAAATCCATGCACGATCATCTCGACGAACTTGAAGCACAAAGTATCTACATCTTCCGCGAAGCCTACCGCCGGTTCGAAAACCTGGCCATGCTCTATTCCATCGGCAAGGATTCGACTACCATGATTCACCTGGCGCGCAAGGCCTTTTTCGGCAAAATACCGTTTCCGCTGGTGCATATCGATACCACCTACAAGTATCCGGAGATGATTGAATATCGTGACCGAATGGCCAAAGAGTGGCAGGCGGACTTGATTGTCGGCCGGAACGAAGCGGCCATTGCCGCCGGCATGGGCCCTGAACAGGGCAGGCTGCAATGCTGCGCAAAGCTGAAAACCGAGGGGCTGACCCAGATCATTGAGAAGTACGATTTTAACGGCCTGTTTCTCGGTATTCGCCGAGATGAGGAAGGGAGCCGCGCCAAGGAGCGGGTCTTTTCCCCCCGCGATAAGAACTTCGAGTGGCCGTACAAGGATCAGCCACCCGAACTCTGGGACCAGTTCAACACCAATTTCGAGCCGGGTACCCACATCCGGGTCCACCCGATCCTCGGCTGGACCGAGTTGAACATCTGGGAATATATCAAGCGGGAGAATATTGAAATTTGCCCCTTGTACTTTGCCCGGGACGGCAAGCGTTTCCGCTCCCTCGGCTGCATGCCCTGCACCGGGCCGATCAACTCCACTGCCACCACCGTGGATGAGATCATTGAGGAGCTGAAGACTATCAAGGATCCGGAGCGCGCCGGACGGGCCCAGGATCAGGAGAATGCCTATGCGATGCAGAAGTTGCGAGCCAAAGGCTACATGTAAGGGGAGGAAACGCCCGCTTTTCCGCAATCTCGGCGTCAGCCTGCACAGCTCCTTGTGCGACGTAGCGCTGCTACGCCTCCGCGTCGCTACTTGTCTTCCTTTACCTTGCGAAAAATCGTGCGTTTCAGGATGACTCGGCTATTTGAATCCGTAAAACCATTGCACAGGATATTGAGGTTATTATGAACCAGCATGAAACCCTGAAAATAGTCATTGTCGGCCATGTCGACCACGGCAAGTCGACCCTGATCGGTCGGCTCTTCTACGATACCGGCAGCATTCCCGAGGTTCGCTACCAGGAGATTGCCGCCACCTGCAAGGCGCAGGGGCGGGAGTTTGAGTTTGCCTACCTGATGGACGCCCTGGAGGAAGAACGGGACCAGAACATTACCATCGATACCGCTTCGACCTTTTTCAAGACCGAGAAACGCCCCTATGTCATCATCGATGCGCCCGGGCACAAGCAGTTTTTGAAGAACATGATTACCGGGGCTTCCAGTGCCGACGCCGCGATCCTGCTGGTGGACGGTGCCGAAGGGGTGCGGGAGCAGACCAAGCGCCATGCCTATGTCCTGTCGCTACTCGGTATCCGCCAGGTGGTGGTTACCGTGAACAAGCTGGACATGGTCGGTTATGACCGCAAGGTTTTCGGCCAGGTTGAGAACGATATCCGGGCTTTCCTTCACTCGGTCGGGATCACGCCCTCCCATGTCATTCCGGTTTCGGCCCGCGAGGGTGAGAACATGGCCAATCGGCTCGGTCATACCCCGTGGTATAGTGGGCCGACGGTTTTGGAGGCCCTGGATACCTTCGAGAACGTCCATGCCGATCGCACTCTGCCGCTGCGCTTTCCGGTGCAGGATGTCTACAAATGGGATGACAAGCGAATTTATGTCGGCAGGATCGAGTCCGGCGAGATCCGTAAGGGCGACGAGGTGATTTTTCTGCCTTCCGGCAAGATTACCCGGGTGAAAAGTGTTGAAAAATGGCAGAAGCCGGACCTCTTTTCCGCCGGAGCCGGTGAGAGCATCGGCATCACCACCGAGGATGAGTTGTTCGTGGAGCGGGGCGAGGTGGTCGCTCGGCGGGACAATGCCCCGGTCAAGACCCGCGAGATCAAGGCCAGCATCTTCTGGCTGGCGGACCAGCCGTTCCTGGCCGGCAAAACCTACACCCTGAAGCTGGCCACTGCCGAGGTAACCGCCACTGCAGTGGCAATTGAGGAGCGTCTCGATTCCTCCTCTCTGGAGGTGACTGAGCGGCACGCCAAGGAACTCCTCTCCACCGAGGTCGGCAACGTGGTGTTTGCCCTGAAAAACGATATCGCCGCTGATCTGTACAGCGAAAATATCGCCCTGGGCCGGTTTGTTGTCGAGGACGGCACGCTTATCTCTGGCGGCGGCATTGTCCGGAGTCTTTCATCGGATACTGGCACGTCGGCCCAAACCATTCGTCTCGACGAAAAGTTCATTATCAACGATGACGGCAGCTTCGTCGACCTGACGCGGGAACGGGGCGAGATCGACTTCTATGTCTCCAGCTCCTTTCTCGACTACCTCGGAGCGGGAAACCGGATACTGTTCCGGCTGCGCGATCCCGGACAGGTCGGGCCGGTGGCGCTCATGGCGTTCGAGCATGACCTGAACTTCGTCTTTACCAGAAGTCGGGATCGGGTGGACCTGATCCTTTACAAATTCGGCAAAGAGCCGGAGTTGGCGGATTTCGAGCGCGGGGGGTTGTGAGGGGGGCAATAGAATTATTTCAAAAGGGGATCACCGTCTTGTTATGAAAGCGGTTGATCCCCTTTTTTCTTCACAGTGGTGCCGCTGATGGTGGCGGCTGTTTTCGGTGGTAATGGTGATATACTTGATAAGAGAAACATCAGGGATTGTTTTCACTATTCCAGGTGATGCGAGGAGGATGCCATGAAAGCAGAGCTCAGGAGTGCTGTTTGCGCAGGATTACGGATTGTGGCGGTTGCCCTTGCCGTAACCCTTGTGGCAGGCCCCTTCACTACCGGGGCGGCAGCCGACAAAGCCGAAGCCCAGGTAATCGTGGACAAAGCGAAGGCCACGCTGACCGATCTTTT
>JAQUHN010000143.1 GCA_028683555.1 Geobacteraceae bacterium
CGCGGCAGGAGGACAGTACACCTGAATTTCGGGAGCGATGGGAATTAACCGGGAAACTCCTCCCGTATGGGCATAATGTGCATGGGTCGACACCAGCGAATCTGTCATTGACAAGTCGATTCCCAGCTTTTCGGCATTCGGCGCCAAGGCTCCGCCTTGACCGGTGTCAAACAGGATGCGATGGCTGTCTTTTTCTATCCAGAGCGATAGGCCATGCTCGGCTGAGAGACCATCACCTGCATGGTTATCAACGAGAATCGTAATTTTTACGCTCATGGTTTTTCCCGTCGCCGAGCAAATTTTCCTTCGCCCCAGGCCATGACATGCCCCTCGAACAGTAGTTCGGCACGGGCGCTATAAAGGGGCGGGAATGAACAAAGAACCCAAGATCGGACAGTAACTTTTGTGTCACAGGGAACCGGGCGCACGAAACGGACGTGAAGATCTCCCGTAACCGCCTCGATCCCGGCATGGAAAAGGCAATGCGTCATGGCCGCATCCAACAGGGAACCTATAACCCCACCGTGCAGGATTCCGTTGTAGCCTTGAAGTCTCCTGTTGAGCTGTACAACTGTTTCCACAACGTTTTCGCCGGTCGATTCGAAACACAATCCCAGCGACCAGGGATTCATTTTCCCACAAAGAAGACACCCGGAATGGCTGTCTGGCGTAAAACTCTGAACGGGCCGTTTCTGCGCCCCGCTTTGCCCGGCAGGCTTCATGGCGGATTCTCCGCCGTCAACAGGGTGCACCTTGCCATTGCTGATTGATTCTTCGACAGCCACTATGACTTCTCCTTGATTTTTTCCTGCAGACCGAGTGACTCCCATACCTGCCGGATATCTCCAGCCGAGGGGGCGTCGGTCTCCACCACCGCTTTTTGCTGTATCTGGGCCAGCGTCACGGCCCGGTCGTAGCGAATACGGCCGGCGATTCGCGCACCCGACCGGACGGCCAGCGATTCGATCCGCTCTGTCATGTCAGGATTCAGATCCCATTTGTTTACGCACACCCAGGCCGGGACATCGAAATGGCGCGCCAGTTTCAGCACCCGCTCCAGGTCGTGCTCGCCGGATACCGTTGGCTCGGTCACTATCAGCGCCAGGGAAGTCCCGGTCAGGGAAGCAATTACCGGGCAACCGATACCGGGCGGGCCATCCACGATCACCAGGCTGAGGCCGTTCTCCTCGGCCAGACGCCGCGCCTCGCGACGTACGGTGGAAACCAGCTTGCCGGAATTCTCGGCAGCAACTCCCAATCGAGCATGGACCATCGGGCCGCAACGGGTCGCTGAAATCATCCATTCGCCGCTGAGAGATTGAGGAAAATCGATGGCATGAACGGGACAAAAACGGACGCATACCCCACACCCCTCGCAGGCAACGGGATCAACGGCATACGGCTCCCCTTCGCAGCCCGCCATAACCGCGTCGAACCGGCATAATTCGCGACATTTCCCACACCGGATGCACTCTGCCGGACGGATAACCGCCTCATTGCCACAGAAAAAATCGTAACGTTCCCGGATGCTCGGCGCGAGAATGAGATGCAGATCCGCCGCATCCACGTCACAATCGGCGAGCACCGGAAAACCGGCAAGTACGGCAAAAGACGCCGTAATACTCGTCTTGCCGGTTCCTCCCTTGCCGCTTATGATTACAAGTTCCTGTATTGTAGGCTCTGACATATCTTACTTCCCCCCGGCACTTCTGAATTCCCTGATATTCCACAGGAGAGTCGCGAAATGTGATGCGTACTCAGGCAACGCATCCACCACCAATTCCCCCCGCGAATAGGCCTCGGCAATACGCCGGTCATCCGGCAGTTCCAGAAGCACCGGGATTTCTTGCTCGCGACAGAACCGATGGACCCGATCGTCGCCGACACCCATACGGTTCACGACCACACCGAAGGGAATGGCAAGCTCCCGTACCATATCCACGGCCAGCCGCAGATCATGAAGACCGAACGGCGTCGGTTCCGTTACCAGCACCACGAAATCCGATCCCCGCAAGGTGGCGATAACAGGGCAAGAAGTTCCCGGCGGTGCATCCAAAATCGCAGTCGTATCCTTATTCAGCGTCTCTTTGACCGCCCTGACGAGGGGAGGCGCCATGGCTACGCCGATATCGATCCTGCCCTGCACCAGAGTAATCCCGTCTGCCTCCCGCGTTTCTACAACGCCAATTCGCTTGCCCTGCTCACGAATAGCGCCCCGGGGGCACACCAAGGCGCAGCCGCCGCAACCATGGCACAACTCGGGAAACACCAGGGGCGACGAACCAAACGAAACAATGGCATGGTACCGGCAAAACCTGCCGCATTCGCCGCAGGCGTCACACAGCGACTCATCCACCAGGGGAATCGGGATTGTGACGATGTCGCTCCCCTTTTCCCGTCCCGGAAGAAACAAGTGGGCATTGGGTTCCTCTACGTCGCAATCCAGCAGTTGAACACCGGAGCCGATCGTCCGCGCCAAATTGACGGATACTGTTGTTTTGCCGGTTCCCCCCTTGCCGGATGCAACCGCGATTATCATGACCAGTGTCCTTCCACGTCGGCGGACTTCATGGTGGCAAGAGCCCCGGCGCTAAATGCCTCAAGAGCTTCGGCAACCGTTGCGGCAGACGTCGTGTATATCCGGACCCCCGCCGCCGAAAGCGCCCGGAAGGCATTGGGGCCGCAATGGCCGGTCACGAGGCAGTTCGCACCGTGGCGGACAATTGCCTCGGTCGCCTGGATGCCGGCGCCTTGCGCGGTATTGACACTCTGTCGGTTGTCAACCGCTTCGAACGTGTCGTTGTCCGTGTCGTAGATGACAAATCCTGCGGCCCGCCCGAAGCGGCCGTCCATCGGTGCATCCAGAGTATTCCCTGATGTGGTGAAGGCAATTTTCACAAGCGTTCTCCTTTTATCGAAAAAAGTGCCCGGGTCCGTACTGCCTGGGGAAGAGGCCCTTTCTCCCTTCATGGGAGAAAAAGGTCGGAAAGGGCCTCTTCCCACAGGATTCCTGGCGGGCTCGGGTTAGCAAAGAGCTAGCAAAGTCAGCGGCAGCCGCTGCCTGCTACCTCCTCAACGGCCTATTCGGTTTCCTCAATTGCGCCGAGTCGCTGTTTAATCATTTCAAGCTCAGCTTCAAGTGCATCGGCCTGGGCCTTCAGCGCCCGTTTTTCCATCTCGGGTTCCGGCCTCATGGCCGGTGCCGGAAAGCCGGCCGACCCGTAATCGCCAAAACGCGCCCAACCCGGCAGGCCCGTTGCGTAGAAACAATTCCGCCAGCCGCGGCCGCCGCCGAATGCCGCGCCGCGGCCGAAACCCATACCGAATCCGCGTCCGGGTACCGGATTCGCAAATCCCGGCATATCGTATCCGGCGCAATAGCCTGCTCCTCGTCCGCTCAACCGACCGAATCCCCTTGGTCCAGTTCCGTCTCCTCGTGGCATGTCACAACCTCCTTTCGTGTTTCCCTTTCAACCGGCTGACAGCGCCGGATGAGGGCTCGCCCCTTCCCTCCTATCTCTTCATTTTCATCCTTCAACCTTTCATACTTCATCCTTACATCTACCCCCGTGTCATCGGGGCAGCGCATTTCGGGCACTTCCGCGCCGCGCAGGGCACTCCTCGCTCATGGGGCTCCCGGTGTCCACAGGCTGGGCAAACACAGTCGCCGCCCGGGCCGGCGGCAAACGGACCGCCCATCCGGCCGCCTCTTCCACCGCCGCCATTCTGACCGCCACTTCCTCTACCCGCGCCACTACCTCTTGGCATGATAAACCTCCTTGTTCCTGCTCTGTGCAGGATCCTCAGCAACCAGGATCCGAAAAAGAAGCTGTCTTCCCGTACCCTGACTTCGGGGTATTTACCGACAACACTGAATGTATTTCAGTGTTATGTGCAAGTTACACTTATAAGATAAGAATCATTCCATGTACTGTCAAGGAAAAAAAATCACCCGTTGCAACGAAGATGTCGCAACGGGTGATGTATTCGTACCATTATGACACCGGCCCGATCAGGACCGGGAAGAAAACCAGCTGCTATCCATCCGGAAATCCCATAAAATTACTGCCCCGGGCTGGGTTGAGACTTTCACAGTCGAAAACCAATTAGAGCCCCTTTCTTTCAAACCAGCGAAACAGAACCAGCCCCCCTACGATGAAAATGGCGATAAGAAGCCAATGACTGACGCCTAAGACCTGCGGCAGGGTGACCTTGCCGTAATCTCCCCAGGTGAGAACCGTCGCCTTCATGGTCGGATACGCCTCGGCATAAATCGCGGCACCGCAGAGCATGCCGAGAATGCCCCAGATCGAGTCCCAACGACCCTCGCCCAAGGCTCCCAGCGATGTGCCGGGACAGTAACCGAGCAGTCCCCAGCCGATGCCGAAGGTCAGGCCGCCGAGCACCACTCCGCCGACCACCATCGATTTGATGGAGAGCTTGACCAGTCCCAGATCATTAAGCAGGTAGATACCGACCATGCCGACCAGCACCGCCGACACCATGAACTTGACGATGGTCATATCGAGCAGGCGCAGGGCACCCAACTGCTTGTCATAACGCAGCACCCTCCCCTTCTGCAGCAGAAAACCGAACAGAATACCGGTGATGAGTCCATACAAAAGTGTTGTCATTGTTTCTCACCTCCCCCATAGAGCATGCGGGCAACAATCATTCCGCCGGCAAAGAAACAGAGCAGCGCGACCAAGCCGCTTACCGCCAACTGCATGCTGCCACTCAAACCGTGACCGCTGGGACAACCGCTGGCGAGTCGGGCGCCGAACATGGCGATCGCGCCGCCGACGAAGGCGACCAGCCACCGCTTCCACCTGACCGGCCCGAAATGCTCCTCCCACATGGTGGGAACCGCCTGCCAGCGGAAACTGCCGGAAGTAGTTGATGCAATGAGGGCTCCGATGAAAATGCCGACGACGAACATCCACTGCCAATCGATCACGGGAGCTTCCTTGATAAAATACGGCATCTGTGCCACTCGTTGCGGGTCAAAGACTTTTTCCACCATTCCGGCAGAACGGACAAAGGTCGTTGAGGCACCGAAATATTTACCGGCAATCCAGACAGACCCGATAGAAACCAAGCCGCTTAGCGCACCGGCAAGGTAAGGGCTCCACCCGCCATCTCCATTTTCTTTCATGAATTTCAACCTCCAGGTATGGAATGAAGTTCCGTGCGAAACGAGTAAAATTTGCTATTTTTCCGCACGTCACAAAAAAAAGTATACTTCGTTTTAGCAATTGTTCACTAATTTGTGGGCATTTTCAGAATGCTTTCAATAAATCTTGCATCGAACACAAATGACAGGTTACAGTAGGATCTTCGGCAGAGGAGACGGACATGGAGATTATAATCGCATATCTTGTGCTGGGCCTTTTCGCGGGAACCCTGAGTGGTCTGGTGGGTATTGGCGGTGGAGTAATCATCGTACCGGTGCTCATCTTTCTCTTCAAATTTTCCCAGCATTCCGCCCAGGGCACGACTCTCGCCCTTATGGTTCCGCCGGTGGGAATCCTTGCTGCCGTGATGTACTACCGGCACGGCTACGTGGACCTCAAGGCAGCGGGAATCATCTGCCTCGGCTTCGTCCTGGGTGGCCTGATCGGCGCCCGCCTGGCAACCACTCTGCCAAGCGCTGCACTGGAAAAGATCTTCGGTGTCGGCCTGCTGCTGATTTCCCTGAAGATGTTGCTCGGCAAATAGCATCGCGCTATCCGCTTCCCGACCTGCCGCCACAAACGCAGACCCTCCGGGCAAGACCGGCGTCCGCCCTTGGCGGTGACAACAAATCAAGGAGTTGCAACCATGAAAATTACACTCTCTGCAATTGGCGTGATCTCAACCGACCACGCAAGCAAAGAGCAGGCCCCGGTACAGGGCGTCTTCCGGCCGGACGCCATCGGCACAATCACGGTTTTTCCGGAATTCGCCGCAGGGCTCAAGGATATCGAGCTTTTCAGCCATATCTACCTCTTTTATCATTTCGACCGCGCCGAAGTGGGTGAACTGATCAGGCACCCGTTCCTGGACGACGAACCGCACGGCATTTTCGCCACGCGCCACCCCTGCCGACCAAACGGCATCGGCATCACCATCGTCAGGCTGGAGGAACGACAGGGTAACCTGCTGAAGGTGAGCGGCATCGATGTTTTGGACAACACCCCGCTGCTGGACATCAAGCCGTATGTGCCCCGCTTCGACTGCCACACCGACGCTTCGGAAGGATGGTTTGCCGGCAAGGACGCCCGGGAAAAACCGGCGGGCAGGGAATAGCTCCGGCAACCAGCAGACTCTGGCAGCAAGTGCCGGAGGGACTTCGGCAGGTTCCGCTTGCCAAGGCGAAAAACAGCCATGACCTATGAGGAATTGACCAGATCGCTGGCAATACTCGGGCTGCCCGAACGGGTAACCCTCGGAGAAATCAAGCAACGCTACCGATGCCTGGTAAAGGAGAGCCACCCTGATACGGGCAAGGACGCCGATCCGGACTCCTTCAGGAAGATCCACGCCGCTTACCGGATCCTGATGAAGTATGCGGACGCCTATAAAATCAATTGTTCCGAAGAGGAGTTTTACGAACAAAACCCGGAAGAGCGTCTACGGAAACAATTCCTGGACGATCCAATCTGGGGAGGACAATAAAAGGGGGAAATTCATGATTACCGCACATGCGACACAACAGCCATTCGATCACCTGAAACTCTACAGCGAGTTTCTGGAACGGGAAACGGATGCCACCGGCACCATCGTCCTACACCACGGCCGGGTCAAGCGTCCCGGCAAGCAGGTCCCGGAATTTGCCAGCGTGGAACTGAAACCGCTGGTCGACGATGTGGATGACCGTCTGGCAGCCATTGCCCGGTCGGCAAAAGAGAAGTTCAAGCTCAACCAGGCCCTGATCGTCCATCGCCTGGGAATGATCGGCGCGTGCGATTCCGTTCTTTTGGCAATCGTTTCCGGCAAGACCCGCGACATCAGTTTTGCCGCCTGCTCCTGGATCGTGGACGAAGTAAAGAAAGAGGAGTTCATTCAGCTCATCGAACACCCGTAAGGATAGTGGCATCCCTGTCATCGGAGTGACCGCGTTCGTATGCGGTGAACGGCAGTACCCGGTATGCTCTACCATCCGCAAAAGAGTCAAAGGAGGCAAAGGGATTTCCCTCAGCCTCCTTTTTCGTTGATCCCGGCGAAGATACTTAATTTGCTGCTTGCGGATCCGTCTTATGCCCCAAAGCCTGCCAATCAAGGCGTGACATTTTGCCGTAACAGGCAGAACACCTCATTGCCCGTTTCTTGGCAACCACCCTGGCAGTTTGATCCGGCCCCGAAATTCCGACTATTCTGTAGTCTTGGGTTATGGTTTGTCACGCAATTCAAATTATAAGTAAAGCACATCTTTTCTTCTCAAGACATACGCCAAAACACACCGAATAAGCAGCTCACATTCTGCCTGTCACCAAAATTCTCATGGCACGAACCGCAAATTCTCGCAGTAATCCGGAGCCACCCAAGTATCTTTAACCGACATGAGGGCTCCGGCCCGAAAATTGCGCAGCAGTCGATATTCAATTTTCATTCATGCGGTATAATTTTCAAAATGCGGCCAATCATGCAGGAATGAAGCGAAAAAGCTGGAAATGCGGACCACTGAAGTGACCGTGGTGAACGTCACGCCACAGGATGTTCCGCTCAACGTTGTGTGAGTGGAGCAAACATTGCGGGCCGCCTCGACCTGGTGATTCTCACTTTTCTTCAAACTGAAATTATTGCTGCAATTCTTGGCAAAAAGCGAAACGGCAACCGGTGCCAGGAAAAGCGGAAAATTGATCCGGCCAATGGAGAGAATCTGCCGGCCACCCCGAATGACGCACCGGGTTCAACGTGAGAATTTCATTCTGTACAAAGGAGGATTCCATGAATAGTTTAGGCAAAAGACTCGCTATGCTACTGCCAATCATTCTATTGACAGCCTGTTCCGGTTCGGAAGACCTAAGTTGGTCAAACCGGACAGTCTATTCCCTGGACGCCAACGCCACCGGCGTGATGGAGAAAATAAACAATATCAACAATCTGACCGTGGTATCCAAGGACGCCAACGATCTGAAGGCCGAATACCGGGCTGGTTTCATACAGGGCAAGCTGCAGGGTAAAACCATCATCTCGGCCAGGGACAATTCCTGGGATAACGCCTATCTGCTCGACCCTACTCACACCTTCCCGAAACAACACGGTCCCACCCAGGCAGAGTTAAGTGAAGCGACCGATTTACTGAACGCCAACTATGCCGCCTTTCTGCAGTACCTCGAAAACCCGGACACCGACACTGTCACGGCATACCGCTTGAAGAGGCTGCTATTCCGGATGCTGGGCATCTATCATGGAACATTCCTCAAGCAACCGGCCAGCCTGGATTTTTCCGGAAACTGGCTGCCTGACGACAGCTATCTGCAGATATCGGAGCTAACCCTCGGATATGAAACTGCCGGCCTCACCTTCATGGATGTCTATTTTCTGAATGCCTACAACGACCTTATGGATGTGATCTCCTTTTCACCGGAACTTGCCCCTGGCGGGGTACGACCCGGCGATCATCCGGACAAATGCTCTGCCTTCCTGAAACGCAGCGACAATGAGGTCATCCTGACGCACAATTCCTGGATGGGATTTTTATCCCAGACCATGACCCAGACACTTGCGGTGAATGGTGATCTGTTGACCGTCAATGCCGCGACCCCCGGCCTGATCGGCTCTGCAACCGATTTCGGCTACAACAACAAGGGGATCATGTTTAACGAGACAACTCACCGGGTGTCCAATAACCAGGTAAAACCGTTGGGTCTCTGGATCTTCTGGCGGGCAGCTTTGGCGGAACAATTTTCAGCTTCCATTACCGATTTCTTTGACGCAATCTCCCTGGATAATACCGGCACCTATCTGAACGGTTACATGCTGGTGGATGCCAACACCAATGAAACCGGGCTGGTGGAGATGTCCTACCGTTGCTTTGTGTACTACCGTTCAACCGGCGGTCCTTACACGGTCAGCAGCATGTCGCTGGACGGCGGCGCCTGTTCAACCGATTACGACAGCGAAATGGTAACTGCCGACTACCTGATGGGAATCAACTATCCGGCCTCGCTGCAGGTGCGTAACGATCTTCAATCAACTGACAACCGTCCGGCAAGGCGGCAACAGTTCAAGCAACTGCTTCCCGATGTGAACGATGTGGAGAGTGCCAAAGCAGTCATCACCTATACCGATCCGGCCAACCCTCTCTCCATATTCGGACGCTGGGATTTGGGGTATGGCGAGACGTCCTATCCCAAGCAGATCCCGGATGGTGCCGTCGACTCCAAGGTAGGAACCACCAGTATGGTTCGTTCTTTCATGGGGCTGTCCGGCGACCTCAGCATATCGTCTCCAACCACCGGTTTTTGGATGTTGTATGGTACGCCCAAGGTCAACGGCACGCCGTTCATCTGGAGCAAGTCATCATGGAAATGGCAGACGTTACGTGATGTGCCTGACAGAATTGATGGCCGTTTCACCCTGATGCACCTCTATCTGAGGTAGCCAAAACATTCGTAACTATCCTCTTCCTGGCTGCAATTAGTAAAGGGACATCCCTCACGGCATGTCCCTTTTCTGTTTTCACGCTGCTGCATTTCGCACTAAAAAGTGAGGCAAACCTGGAATGCAGTGGCTTATCCATCTTTTAGGGCCAACCAACC
>JAQUHN010000144.1 GCA_028683555.1 Geobacteraceae bacterium
GTCTATATTGAACTGATTCATGATAATGCTCCTTTCTTTGTGAGGCATTTTTCAAGGGTGTACTTTCGGAACCTGAATGTCAAGTATGAAGCAGGCGATGCGGGTGACGACAGAACCGTTATTTTTCAGCTGCGTGAAGACGTGCACGGAATTACCGTCAGGTAAAATTGCGAGTATTATACCATAGTGCGTGTGACCTGGCTGCCGGCTATGCCAGGCAGCGCTCGCGCCACAGCAGAACGACGCTTCCCAACGCACACAGCGGCATGCCAACCGCCATGACGGCAACCGTCCCGTCATACCCCCAGCTCACCAGGGCGGCAGCCAGGGCACCGGCCATCATCTGAAACGCGCCCAACAGCGCCGAAGCGCTGCCGGCCTTTTCCCGCCCGAACGGCGCCATGATCAGCGCCGTTATGTCCGGCAGCAGAAAACCGAGACAAAACATATACACGGCGGCAAAGGTCAGCACCATCCAGAAGGAAGCAGAACCGAAGGACACCGCAAGCACGAACAAGGCACTGGCGGCCAACTGCAACAAATTGCTGCCCCACAACACGCCTTTCAGGGAAAAGCTCTTCAGCAACCGGGCATTGACCTGGCTGCCGACCACCAACGCCAGCGCGTTGCAGCCCATGGCCCAGCCATAGCGGGGACCGGACATGCCGAGCAGATCCATGAAAACCAGCGGCGACGCTGTCAGGTAGGCGAACAGGCCGGCAACATGAAAACTTCCGGTCAGCATGCCCGCGGCAAATCCCGGCGTCGCCAGCACCGCCCCGTAATCGCGCACCGCCCGGTACGGGTGCAAGGCCTCACGCCTGCCGTGGCCGGCAAGAGTTGGCAGGATCCTCCAGACCCCTGCCAACAGCAGTACGGCAACAACAGCCAGCAAAGCAAAGATATAGCGCCAGCCCAGGGTAGCGACGATAATGCCGCCCAAGGTCGGCGCCACGATCGGCGCCAGCCCCATCACCAGCATCAGCAGGGAAAAAATCCGCGCCGTCTCGTTCTGCGGAAAAAGGTCCCGCACCACTGCCCTCGCCGCAACCATGCCGACGCAGGCGCCGAGCGCCAGCACCAGGCGCATACCGATCAGCCACTGCACACTGCCGCTCAGCGCACAACCCAGGGCAGCCGCACCGAATAGCAGCAGCCCGAAAATCAGCGGCGGCTTGCGACCCATGACATCCAGTACCGGCCCGTAAATCAGCTGTCCGACTGCGATGCCGATGAAGTAACTGCTCATGGACAGGCCGACCGTTGCCACATCGGTATGCAGATCAACAGCAATGGCGGTGAAAGCCGGCAGGTAGGTATCGATGGTCAGCGGCCCGATGGCCGTCAAAGCGCCGAGCAATAGAACAATCAGCCGTCGGTCCGCTCCGGTTTCTACATGAATCGACATGAAAAGGACCCGTTCGAAGCGAAAAAGGGAAGATGAAACCGTCACATCAATAAAAGAATGGGCAGTATACACGAAAATGACCGGCTTGTGCGGGGAAAACAACCAATTACAATTCAACCCATTACCCCAAAACTCTCGACAGGAAAGTGTCAATAAAGTTCTACCCGCTCATCCCCCGACAGCTTTCTTGACAACAACCATGTTTGCTTGCTACGTTCGATCCTGACCGCAAAAGGAAACAGCCAACAACAGGTGTACAATGATAAACGAATCCCTCCGGGAAAAATTATGGCAATTTGCCCCCGACAGCCTGGTTGTCGTGAATCACTCAACAATGATCATTCACGCGGTGAATCCTTCCTATCAGAACCCTGAACTCCCCGCCAGCATATCGATCCGTAAAAACCTGATGGAGAAGATTACCGATCGACTGACACGTCCGGGAAAGACCGTCACCATCGAATTTCACTAACCAACCATTTCCGGGCCGGAACAGTACGCCCCTCGAAAAGCGTTATTTTCTGCCATATTTTCACAACCAGGGGCCGTTACCAAGCCATGTATCCCCCAGGAAGAGAGCATCCCATGATTTCCACCGCATTTGCCACCCTGCCCCTGAACCCATCGATGCTCAAGAACATTGAATCGCTCGGCTACAGCGAGATGACACCGGTTCAGGCCCACAGCCTGCCGCCGATTCTGGCCGGCAGCGACGTGATCGCCCAGGCGAAGACCGGCAGCGGCAAGACCGCCGCCTTCGGCATCGGCCTCCTGTCACGGTTGAAGGTGTCCAGTTTCAGGGTACAGGGGCTGGTGTTGTGCCCGACCCGCGAACTCGCCGACCAGGTCGGCAAGGAATTGCGGCGTCTCGCCCGCTTTACCGACAACATCAAGATTCTCACCCTCTGCGGCGGCGTCGCCTTCGGCCCGCAACTCGGTTCCCTGGAACACGGCGCCCACATCGTGGTCGGCACCCCCGGCCGGATTCTCGATCACCTGCGGCGCGGCAGCCTCGAGCTGAAATCCCTGCAGATGCTGGTGCTCGACGAAGCTGACCGGATGCTCGACATGGGCTTCCAGGAAGATCTTGCCGCCATTGTTGCAGCCGCTCCACACAACCGCCAGACCCTGCTGTTCTCGGCCACCTACCCCGACTCGATCGCCGCCATGAGCGCCACGGTGCAGCGTCAACCGGTTTCGGTAAAGGTCGAGACGATTCATGACGGCGCCCAGATCAGACAGCTTTTCTTCCTGGTGGAGAGCGACAAACGGGTTGCCGCAGTGGCCCGGATTCTCGGCCATTACCGTCCGGAGTCGACCCTGGTGTTTTGCAATACCCGAAAGGAGTGCCAGGAGGTGGCTGATGCACTCACCGAACGCGGCTTCTCGGCGCTGGCGATCCATGGCGACCTGGAGCAGCGCGAGCGCGACCAGGTGCTGGCGCGCTTTGCCAACAAAAGCGTGTCCATCCTGGTTGCCACCGACGTCGCGGCGCGCGGCATCGATATCAAGGAACTGACCGCCGTGATCAACTACGAACTGACCCGTGATCCTGAGGTGCACATCCACCGCATCGGCCGCACCGGTCGCGCCGGAGAGCAGGGTCTGGCGCTAAGTCTGGTGACCGTAGCGGACAATCGACGGGCAGCAGCGATTGAAGAGTATCTCGGCGAAACCGTCCCCCGTGCCGAACTGGATTCGTTGACCATGCCTTCGTCCCCAACCCTCGAAGCGCCGATGGTCACCCTGTGTATCGACGGCGGCCGCAAAAACAAGCTGCGCCCCGGCGACATCCTCGGTGCCCTCACCGGCGAGGCGGGCATTCCCGCCAGCGAGGTCGGCATGATCAATGTCTTTGATTTTCACACTTTCGTCGCCATTCGCCGGGCCAGCGCCGGCCTGGCCCTGGGGCGTCTGACGGCGCATAAAATCAAAGGTCGGTTTTTCAAAATCCGCGCATTCAGCTGAAACTGCAGCAACCCGGGAACCACGACACCCGTCGGGAGAGAACGTGAAAGAATTACCTCAACTGTATTTACTGGACGGCTCCAGTTACATCTACCGGGCCTATTACGGCATCCGCGACCTGGCCACCGCCGGCGGCATGCCGACCAATGCAATATATGGTTTCACCAGGATGGTTCTCGGCCTGCTGCAGGAGCACAACCCCGATTATCTGTCCGTGGTATTCGACCGTCCGCGGGAAGAGACCTTCCGCAGGGAAATCTTTGCCGAATACAAGGCACATCGGGACGCCATGCCTGAGGATCTGGCGCCGCAGATTCCGTACATCAGGAGAGTTCTGCAGGCCCTCAACATCCCGGCCCTGGAAGCTCCCGGATTTGAGGCCGACGATGTCATCGCCACCCTGGCCCGCCGCTATGCCGCTGAAGGGATCCAGGTAACAGTCGTCACCGGCGACAAGGATCTGATGCAGATTGTCGGCGACCGAATCTGCCTGCTGGACACCATGAAGGATACCCGTTCCGGGCCGCAGGAGGTTTTCGACCGCTTCGGCGTCCCTCCGGAACGGGTGCCGGATGTCCTGGGGCTGGCCGGCGACACCTCGGACAATATCCCGGGCGTGCCCGGAATCGGCGAAAAAACCGCGGCCGAACTGGTACGGCGGTTTGGTTCCGTGGAAGGGGTGCTGCAGTGGAAAAGCCTGGTCAACGGCAAAAAACGCCGGGGGAATTTGCATGCCTATCAAAACCAGGCGCTGCTCTCGAAAACCCTGGCAACCGTCAGATACGATGTTCCGCTGGAGGTTTCACTTGCCGACCTGCAGCGCCAGCAGCCGAACCTGGAGCATTTGATGCCGCTGTTGCGCGAACTGGAATTCGAGGCGTTGGAGGTTGTTTTCACCCCGCCGCCACCGGGCGTGGTGGAAATCTACAGCGATGGCTCGGGCAGGGATTCGGGACCCGGGGGCTATGGAGTAATCCTCCGCTACGGGGAGCACGAAAAGGAGTTGAGCGGTTTCGAACCCACCACCACCTCGCAGCGAATGGAGCTGCTGGCGGCAATCAAGGGGCTGGAAGCGCTGAACAACCCGAGAACGGTGAGGGTGTTCAGCGACTCACAGTACCTGGTAAAAGGCATGAACAGTTGGGTGCACGGCTGGATCCGCAACGGCCGACTGGACACCCCGGGTGCGCTCGCCAATCAGGACCTGTGGCAGCAACTGGTGGCCCTGTCCCGCCACCACCAGGTAAGCTGGGAATGGCTGCGAGGCCATGCCGGACATCCCTTCAATGAGCGGTGCGACAAGCTGGCCAAGCGGGCAGCAGAAAACGGCATACAGGCGGCCGCAGCAACCAGGCAGCCCGAGGTACCGGACCTGGACCAGACTGTCATCCCGGTGCCGGTGGTGCCAGCCGCACGGGTATCGGTCCCGGCCAGGGAGAATGTGGCTTTCGAGGCCGAAGAGGACGGTCAGTTGCGGCTCTATTAGTTGCCCGGCCGGAAACCGTGAATCTGCCTGAACAGAACTGATCTGCCGCAACGTGGAAGAGAACCATACCTTAGTACCATTAACGACAGCCTCCCCCCACCCGACGCATGGCATCCCGCTCTCCCCCATGGGAAGAGCACAACACAAAGCCCTTCCCCCATAAGGAGGAAGGTGCCCAGGAAGGACGGATGAGGGAGCAACTGAAGTTTGGTATCAGGCAAACAACTATTTTAACGGTCGAATCTGTATAACATAAGTATAACCAACAGGGGCTTTATCATGAAAATACAGCAAGTAACGGAAGAAAACCGCGCCAAGGTCTACGCGCTCCTGCGCCGCGCCTTTCCCGGCAGTGACTACGAAGCCGAACTGGTGCAGAAACTCCACGAAAACGGCAAACCGGCTCACGAATGGGTCTGTATTCACTGCAATAAGGTCATTGCCTATATTGCCTTCTCCAATGCCTACCAGGGCAATGAAGTTTGCGGATTGCACCTGGCGCCCATGGCTGTGACACCCGACTTTCAAAAGCAGGGAGTGGGCTCGGAACTGCTCAGATTTGCCTTGCGGCAGGAACCGATCAAAAGCCGAACCCTTTTTGTCCTGGGTGAACCCGGCTACTATTCACGGTTTGGCTTCGAACCATGCAGCGCGCCGATTTGTCCGTTTGACAAAGACAACGCACATTTCCTGAGTCTTCGAAACAGCGCCACCAGCCAGTTCATTGTCGGCTATGAACCTGAATTCAAACCAATTGCCAAACCACCCGCGGCCAAGGGCAAAAAGCGCCGTTGACCCGACCAGCCACGAGAGCCAGCGGATATACCGGTAGTTACGGCTTTACTCTTTACAATACTTGAGCAAAATGTCTATCAAGAACACCCCAAAACCAGACCTGACGGGGATGTACAGGATATATACGACTAAGAAACCGGTAATTTCTCTCCGATCACAAATCAACCTTACTTTCTTTGCATCCTTGTTAACAAAAGCCTATCCGGAAAACAGCAGCAGGGACCGGGTTGCCGAAATGGAAACATCTACATGACATCCCTCTTTGCAAGAGCCGCATCGGTATCAACACGTTTTTTTGCCCCGCTGGTAATCGCGGGAGCGGTAACCGGTTTTTTCTTCCCTGCTGCCTTCATCTGGGTGCTATCTCTGATGAAAGTCCTGCTCGGAATTATCATGCTCGGCATGGGAATGACCCTGACGATTGAGGATTTCAAGCGGGTATTGGAAAAGCCCCGCTATGTGTTTACCGGCGTGGCCTGCCAGTATGTCTTTATGAGCGCACTGGCATGGCTGACGGCAACATTGCTCAATCTCCCGCCGCTGTTGGCCGTAGGGGTCGTACTGGTCGGCACCTGTCCAGGGGGGACGGCATCAAACGTGATCACCTATCTGGCTCGCGGGGATGTGGCCCTGTCCGTCTCCATGACAACGGTTTCAACACTGTTTTCCCCGCTCTTCACCCCGCTGCTGACCCGGTGGCTGGCCGGCAGCAGCGTAGCCGTTGACACCGGGGGCCTGTTTGTTTCAATCCTGCAGATCGTTTTGATCCCGGTTATTGCAGGTGTTATTCTCAGGCATGCTTTCAAGCGGCAATCGGCACGACTCACTGCCGTCTTTCCGCTGATTTCCGTGGCAGTCATCGTCCTTATCGTCGCGGCGGTAGTCGGGGCAAACAGAATCAATATTGTCTCTTCAGCCGGAATCGTGTTCCTTGCCGTACTAATCCATAACGGCCTCGGCCTGATCTCCGGCTACGGCATGGCACGGCTCATGAAAATGCCCCAGGCCCAATTGCGGGCCCTGACCATTGAAATCGGCATGCAGAACTCCGGGCTGGCGGTCGGCTTGGCAAAAGAACATTTTGACCCCATTGCCGCGCTGCCCGGGGCACTATTCAGCGTGTGGCACAATATAACCGGTCCACTGCTGGCAACCTTCTGGAATCGACAGGACAGGAAGGCTTCCATGGCAGGAACTGGTGAGCAATCCCTTTGATGAGATCCCTACGACCTATGCCTAACGGTCGGACCATTGCGGTAACACACCTCGAAGACCATATGCTTAACACCCTGCCCCACGACTCCCAACCTTTCCGGCAAATAAACCTTAAAGAATATTCAGCCCAGGCCGATAAGACATAAAGATCAGATCTCCAAAGCACCGCGAGACGAGCTCTTTCCTGCAGCCGATGGCTCCTGCGGTGCGCTTTCTTCCGACCAGTGCGGTCGCGCCGCCAACCATGCGGGGTTTGTCGTCAAAGCATCAGCTCCTGAAACACTGTATCAGTCCCAGGAAAATTGCAAGACATCGCTCCGGAGCATTCTTTCTTTTATCTACAGCTTGCCGGCCGGCTTAACACAGGCCTCTCCCGACAAAAACTGCGACTGATGAATAAATATACCGACACAAGGAGATTCCTATGGCTAAGGACGATTCAAAAAAAAGCACCCCGATTCTTACCAGCGACGATTTAAAATTGGTCCGTGACAAGGATGACTTATTGATGGTCCGTGGCATAACCCGGCGAAATTTCACGAAATGTTCCGTCGGTACGCTGGCATCCATCTATCTGGGCACCTTCCTTACTTCCTGCGGCAGTAAAAGTCAAAACGGCATCCAGTTGACCACCTACCCGATTGATTCCACGGTCGTAACCACGACGAGTCGAGTACTGTCATTTCCCATGCCGACGCAACCAACCGGCCCTAACTCGGGAACGGGACTCTACCTGTCCGAGCTTCACCTGGTTGATCAGTACAAAAATTATGGTTACGGTGATTGGCAGTACAGCGCTGAGGGCCTCCCAATTATACTGCGGAAGGATATCATGCCGGGTGGTGACGCGTATCCGACGCCCACCAGGTACACAAAATTTCTGAATTTCTTTGCCATAACCGACATCCATATCACCGACAAGGAAGCGCCGAACCAGTTGATTTACCTCCAGCAAGAGGATCCAACGAACTCCGGTACCAACACATCTATCTACTCGCCGGTCATGCCGTACACAACCCACGTACTTGACGCTGCCATTCAGACGGCAAACGCCCTGCACAAGAATAATCCCTTCGACTTCGCCATCTCTCTGGGCGACACCTGCAACAATACTTCATACAATGAACTAAGGTGGTATATCGACGTCATTGACGGCAAGGTTATCACCCCGAGTTCCGGCGCACATCGCGGCGCAAACTCCATCGATTACCAGAAGCCATACAAGGCTGCCGGACTCGACAAATCGATCCCCTTTTATCAGGCCCTAGGCAACCACGATCACTTCTATATTGGTTCGGTACCCGTCGATGCCAACCCGGATCTCGGATTACGCCAGTCATACATCAGCGATGCCGTCTGGTCCAGAGCGGATTTTCTCCAACCAGTTAATTTCCCTGCTGTGTTCGACTGTTACAGTATGAACTCGACCTTGAAACCACAGTATTTTATGGGAATACTTGATGGATCCACGCCTACCGGTGAAATTATCCACGCAGAAGCTGTCGGGCCATTCAGTATCCCGCCAAAAGTGGCAGCCGACCCCAAGCGTCGTTCTCTCCTGAGAACGGAATGGATCCAGGAATTTTTCAAGACATCCACCCTACCGGTCGGTCACGGCTTTAATCTGGTCGACCCCACGAAATCGCCAGGATTTGCCTGCTACAGCTTCCAACCAAACCCTGATGTACCGCTCAAGGTGATCGTTCTCGACAATACCCAACGGGAAGACGATGGCTCTATCGATATCCATGGACATGGTTTTCTTGATGATGAACGCTGGCAGTGGCTTCAGAATGAACTCCAGGCTGGCCAAGACAATGATCAGCTGATGATCATCGCAGCCCATGTCCCGATCGCTGTTGTGAAATATGGTGACGAGACCGAATGGTGGCTTGGTGCGGCAGGTGATGCTTCCACTACGACTACAAATGCTGTTGACTTGACGGGACTGGTTTCGACCCTCCAAAACACGCCAAACCTTCTAATGTGGATCGCCGGACATCGTCATCTCAATACCATTAAGGCCTTCATGCCACCTGCAGGCGGCACTCCTGATCAAGGCTTCTGGCAGGTTGAAACCTCATCGTTACGTGACCTCCCACAACAATTCAGGACTTTTGAAATTTATCTCAACAGCGACTACACCGTTTCAATCGTTACGGTAAACGTTGATCCAGCGGTCGCAGATGGTACGCCGGCTGCAACATCGCGCAAAATGTCTGTTGCGACACAGCAGATAGTTCAAGGCGACTTAAGGCTGAATAATCCCAACTACGAGTATATGTATGGCAATCCGGTCCCAACCATGGACCCAACTCGAGAACAGGGTGGTAATAACGAAATTCCAGGCTCTGGAGACAATTTCAAAGATCTATCGATAAAATATGGAGTGGTATCGGGAGTGCCGTACTGCGCTTCATACAATGCGGAACTGTTCAAGCAGTTGAGTCCGACAATGATCGATGTGTTGAAGACGAAGTACCCAACAACCACATAATATCGTCATGATGCAGGTGTTGCACAAACGAGCGAGGCAGTCGGAGTCCAGATTTTGGCGGCCTTGCTGATTTCCAGAGCTATAAATGGGCGTCATACATTCCATCGCGCGGAATTCTTCTGCGTCGAGGTCTGATGATTTGAAGTAGAAATTTTATCTCTACTATCCGTTGAAAGAAGTTTTTAAGGAATAATCATGGGCTATCCATCGATCAAATTATTTTTTTTAATCATTATTGTATGCTCTCTCACGGTAACAGCAGGTGTGGATCATCATCCAACCAGGTCAGTAGCGACACCGAACTGCTCTCCGTCGTCGCAATCAGCCGCCATGGAATTCGGTCTCCGAC
>JAQUHN010000013.1 GCA_028683555.1 Geobacteraceae bacterium
AAATACCAGGAGCCCGATGGACAGCTGGCCATCATGCTGGAGCGTGCCAGCTGAAACTTCGCCCAGAAATGAGGCGATAGATATGGTCATATATCCTAGTCGTCACTATTCCAAAGTCTTTCAGATAAATAACCTAGGCAGCGACCTGACAATAAGAGCAAAAAGTAAGAGTGGGGCGTAAGTGATGGGTTTAAATAGGTGCTGAATCCGGTAAGTGACAATCCCCACAGAATAACAATTGAAGCTGCTGCGGCATCATCATTTCTGGCGCCTGCGAAGTAAGCTTTATAGCCGGGGTAGATAATAAGCATGCAGTATGACACCAGTATGGGAATTCCACCTATAAAAGCCATCCAAAGGTATGCGTTATCGAAAAAACGGTAGTCCTGGCCACTCCAATACCATGTGCCTTTTGGGCCCATTCCCAATAATAAGTCCGAAAAGGAGACTTGTGAAAAAAACTCTACATATTGTCCTGTGCGGCTATCCACAAACGCGCGATTGCGGAACTCTGTGATAGATTTGATGATATAATCTTCCAGAAACACGCCGGCCACCAGAGTAGCAATCATTAGTATCACGGAAAACACCATGAACTTTCCCGTGACACTACTATCATTATTGTCATAACGTTTGCCTACAAACCAATAGCAGGCCAAGAGAATCATTGACATCAGGAACCATGATCTTGTTTGCGTGTAAATTGTAGTCAGAATAAATACAAAATAGGGTAAAAACCGCAATATCAAGGCAAACCCCTTGCTTTTGTGTGAGCTGACTAGTGTCCATCCGCCAAACCACATTAACATAACCATGTATCTTACTGGCGCTGAAAGCCAACGATCTTCTACAGTTACCGATGATGTCACAATAGAATAAACAGCCAAAATTGCTGTAATATATGCAATAAATATGATGACTGGTTCAAGCATCACCCAGACAGACTTGTTCATGCCAGCAAAAATTAGTACACAGGATAACCACACAAAAGGACCCGTAGCACCGAAAACTTCCATCGAGCTAACGTCCTTGAAATCATATGCAATCAATGCCCAGGTTATGCTGGTTGATATTAGGAGCCAGAAAGCAAAACGCATTGGCAGACTGAGCTTTTGATATTGTCCTTTAATGCCTGCAAGAATACCACCGCTAATAAGCGTCAGCATCCCTGTTCCATGTAAAATATAATATATGGCTGGTTTACCGCCTGGGTTTTGAAAATCATCAGAAGGTGAGCTCCCGATCGACATTGCAACAATTACCAATGAGCACCATGAGAAGATAATACCTGCGGTGATAAGGATAGATATTAATTTATCAGAGGCATTATATTCATCAATGTCACTGATATTCCGACCATAGTAGTCAGTTTTCATGGCTTGGTCCTTTGACATTATAGTCTCAATCAGTAATCAATCTTGGCTGTTTTATGAGTCGAATCAATGCAAGTATCAGGAAAAACAGAGCAATTGAATAGCTAGTAAGGTAAGCCATTACAAGATTCTTGGCGTTATCTGCAAAGCCAAGAATACATATTGTCACCAGCAAAATAGCGCGAAGGCAGTCTAACGCAAGCATTTGTCGGCTCTTTTCTGCTGCCCATAACCCCGCACTTGCAATTGTCCACGCAGCACTGACAACGCAGCATAGGGCCATAATTTGAAGAACAGCCGCACCGCCAGCAAATCCCTTCCCATAGAAGGACATCAGTTGCTCTGAAAAGACGATGAAAATAATAGCGCCGAACATCGTAATAACTAACCCGAGCAATCCAACTCCCATGAGTCCCTTCGTGAAGCTCCTCCGGTTTCCATCCGCTTCCAGGTTCGCCAAAACGGGGACTGCGACCTGGAAAATGCGCAAGGGGAAAAAAACCAGGACGCTTTGGAAGCGACTGGCTGCGTTGAACAACGCAAATTCCGCGAGTCCATTCGGACTTCTGGCGAGCAATATTCCAGCCAGCCAGTTGGTAGTATTCATCGCCACTTCGCTTAGCCAAACCATTATTGACATGTCAAGAATTCGGCGTTCCTGCAATATGTTTCCGAAATTAATTTTGATGTTATGGAGTTGGCATGCCCTGATGAGTAAAAAATGGCCAATAATACAATTTAGAACGCTGACCGCAAACAGGGCAACAATACCTCCAACTAATCCCCAATTGTTTATACCCAGGTAAATAGCAGGCAGTAACAGGACTGCCTGTATCAGGTTCAGGTAGGCGCTTCGGCGAAACGCTTCAAGCCCGGCAAATAATCTAAGTTGCAACAGGCTTATCATTTCAAACAGCACCCAACCGCTAGCAATTCTGAATTCCATGGCCAGGTCGCCTTTTGGCAGCACCATTTCCGCAAATGATTCAGAAAAAAGAAACATGAGCGTGCCAGTGAGTAGGGCAGATATGCCTGTAAACATCAGTGAAAAGGCAATGATTCTGCCAGAACGTTCTCGATCGTTCTTCCGAGAGCTAGCAATATATTTAGTAGCGGAAAGGCCGATGCCCGCTTGGCCGAAATTCGCCAGCATATAAATGGTGCTCTGCAAAACCGCGAGTTTTCCAAAATCCTGAAGGCCAAGGAGGCGCGCGACAAGGATGCCTACCAGAAAACTTGCTCCTTGGCGAAACAGTGAACCGGCAATTACCCAAGTCATTCCTTCGGCAAATCTCTTTCGTAGAGAATTCGACGGTAAATAGATCTTGAATAAATGTCTTGTTTTTTCAAACCATTTCATGTAACTCCCAAAAAAATTTAAAAATCATTTGCTGGATATGCCAACTTCCTGGTCGAACAGATTACCCTTCGTTATAGCCTGTCAAGGTATCTTTCAAGCTCCTGCACTATTTTTTGTGAAGCCCGGCCGTCACCATACTCATCTATGTTAAGCCGTGTACCTGAGAAAAAAAGGGATGCTCGTATCGGCTCATTGATGCCCTCAATACTGTCAACATCCGCCAGAACATTCCAATGGGCTTCCAACGTTTCGACCCACTCAGTTTCATCTCTGAGCGTCACACAAGGGACTCGGCAAAAATAGGCTTCCTTTTGCACTCCTCCGGAATCAGTGATAATCAGCGATGCATTTTTTTCATAATAAAGCATATCCAAAAATCCTAAAGGTTCAGTTACGGAAAGCCCTTGTAGACGATCTTCCAAAGCAAAGTAATGGATCATTTTGCGTGTTCTCGGGTGCAGAGGCATAACCACCGGCAAATCGCGCGACACTTTTTGTAATGCGAGGAGTATGTTCGATAGGCGTTGCCGATTATCCGTGTTCTCAGCCCTATGAACGGTTGCCAAAACATACCCTTTTTTATTAATTTCCAGACGATTATGTGAAATTCCCCTTTCTTCAGCCTTTTTCGAGAACTCCAAAGCCGCGTCAAACATTACATCTCCGCAATAAAAGACGTTTTCCTTTATACCTTCATTGTTAAGATTAAGTACGGCTCTTTTTGTCGGGCAGAACAGTAGCTCCGAAATGTGATCGGCAACGATTCGGTTGATTTCCTCTGGCATCCTTCTGTTAAACGACCTTAAACCTGCCTCGACATGAGCAATCGGAATGTGTAACTTTGATGCGGTTAATGCTCCAGCCAGGGTCGAATTGGTATCTCCGTATACGATAATCAGCTGTGGCCTTTCTTTTGTCAAAACAGTTTCAAAGCGTTCCATGATTTTCGCAGTTTGCTCCGCATGACTTCCACTTCCAGTTCCAAGATTATAAGCAGGAGGATTCATGTCCAATTCGTCAAAAAAAGTCTCGGACATGTTCCTGTCATAATGCTGGCCGGTATGAACCAGGACCTCATGGTATTTAGAATATTTTCTCAATGCATGGGATACTGGTGCGGATTTGATAAATTGCGGCCTTGCTCCGACTACCGTTATGATTTTCTCGTTGTTCGTTGCCATAATTTTCTCTGTTACTGGTGGATTCTATTTTATTGCGTTGACTATTTTTATCTGCTCCTCCCGTTCCAGGTATGGGTGCATAGGAAGACTGAATATTCTCTCAGACACGCTTTCCGAAACCGGAAAGTCTCCCTTGCGGTAGCCTAGGTGTGATAGCGCAGTTTGCAAGTGGAGTGGCTTCGGATAATAGACTGCAAAGGGAATCCCTGCCTCTTTAAGTCTTTCTATGAAATACTCCCGTTTGTCGGTAAGCACAGAGTATTGAGCCCAGGCCGATCTGAAACCCTCAGGTATGCGAGGAACTTTCACGAAATCGGCTAGCGTCTCTGAATAAAAACCGGCAATTTCCTGTCGTCTGGCTAACTCTGAGGCGAAAACCTCAAGCTTCCCGAGAAGAACGGCTGCCTGAATTGTGTCAAGCCTGCCGTTTATGCCAATGCGGATATTGTCGTATTTATATATTCCTTTTCCATGCTCTCGTAAGGAGCGCAACTGCTCCGCCAGAGCTTCATCATCGGTAAATATGGCACCACCATCTCCGTAGCATCCCAATGGCTTTGCCGGAAAGAAACTTGTGGCGGCCATGTCGGTCAAGCTGCCGACTCTTTTCCCTCCTAAAGTCCCACCAAAACTCTGCGCCGCGTCTTCCAAGATGACGAGGTCATACTGTCTTCCGATCCGGTTTATTTGCTCGTATTTCGAAGGAAGGCCGAAAAGATCAACCGCAATAACTGCCTTGGGATTCAGCCTTTTCGAAATTCCTGGAACCGGTTGAATACCTTTCTGCATGTCGCAAATTGCCTCTTCCAGTTTATTGGGATCGATGTTGAAAGTATCTTCTTCGATATCGACGAAAATAGGAGTCGCTCCGACAAAGGATATCACCTCGGCTGTCGCAAAGAAGGTGAATGGCGTCGTAAATACAGCATCCCCAGGACCGATTCCAAAAGCCATTAAGCCCATAAGAAGTGCATCCGTGCCGCTTGAACATGAAACACAGAAGTTACATCCGACAAAAGAAGAAAGGTGTTCCTCTAACTCTGCTATTTCCGGACCCATTATGAATTTCTGGTGTCGCAAAACGGCGTTGATTCGATTTTGTATCGATGGTTCGATTAGTTCGTATTGCTTTTTAAGATCGAAAAACTCCATGTGATCACCTCACAGCAATTTGAACGATTTGTTGCATCATTATCCATCCTGTTAGTTGGGTTTTCTTTTTAACTCGTCATATGTGATGCTGCCAACCGACATTTCAGCAGGCAGGCTGGCTTCTTCATCAAGATCCAGACATCTGAGCAATCCCTCTTCTAGCTCTTTGTATCTTAATCCACTTTCCGGGCAGACCATGATTCCTTCGCTATCGGGCGTCGACAGTTTTATCCCATGCCTGCTCATCCATCCCTTCTGCCGTGCGGGCGTGCCTACCATCAAAGCGTAGTCAGCAACATCTTTTGTGACAACTGCTCCCGCAGCAATAAATGCATAGCGACCGATAGTGATGCCACAAACGATGGTTGCATTCGCTCCAATAGATGCTCCTTTTTTTATAAATGTTTTTTCATATAATGATCGGCGAACAACTTGAGATCGAGGATTTGTAACATTTGTTAGCACGCAGGAGGGGCCCAGAAAAACGTCATCCTCTATATCACAGCCTGTATATACAGATACATTGTTTTGAATTTTAACGTTGTTGCCAATCTTTACGTCACTTCCGATATGCACATTTTGTCCAAGGCTGCACTTGTTTCCAATGTGGGCTCCCTTCATTACATGTGAAAAGTGCCATATTTTCGAGCCGTATCCGATATGGCAAGAGTCGTCGATAATGGCTGATGGGTGAGCGTAGTACGACAAGTGTCTGTTGGTGAGCGGCGTTTTCTTCTCTTCGCGCAAACCGTTCTCCAGCGATTTCTGGGCATGATCCAATACCTCCAATACCTTATATCCTTCATTGCCGTCAGTTATTGGCGTTTCTCGAAGGTCAATGCATCTCAGGAAATGCAAACATTCTTCATGTAGAGGCTCTTTTTCTTCCGTGGGAACAAATTCAGGATCCCCTTTGGTAGGTACCGGCATGTTCATCTCCCACTTTATTGTGTGGGAATATATAGTGAGTTTTTTACCCCAGGGTTGGGTGTCCTCAAATAGGGCCATTTTTTTGTCGCCGATAACAATTAATTTCTGTTCCTTGAAAGGGTGGAGCCAAGAAACTAATATGTGACCGTTTACACCACTGGGAAAAGAAAGGTGGGTTGTTGTTACATCTGCCAGATGCTTGTGAAGATAACTGTGACCAACTGCACTCACATTTTCAGGCGCTTCATTGCATAGTGCCAGCATCATGGAAATATCATGTGGTGCAAAGCTCCATAACGCATTTTCTTCCCGGCGGATTTTTCCCAAGCTGAGTCGGTTCGAATAGATGTATTCGATTCGGCCAAGGTCACCGTTGTCGACAAGTTCCTTTAGTTTACAAAAAGCCGGATGATAGCGAAGCAAGTGCCCTACCATCAAAATTCGATCTCCCTCCGACGCCAACCTGATTAGTTCTCTTGCATCGTCAAGTTCCAGTGCCAAAGGTTTCTCAACAAAGACATCTTTCCCTGCCAGCAGGGCTTTTCTTGCGCACTCATAGTGTTGTTCGGCCGGCAAGGCAATTACAACCGCCTTCACATCGTCAGTAGCAAGTACTTCGTCTATTTTGTGGAAGACTCTTATGTTGGGATATTCATTCTTGGTGGCATTCAATGCTTCGGTGTTTGTATCGCAAACCGAATGCAACACGCCAAGATTATTATAGATTCTGATGAGGTTTTTTCCCCAGTAACCAGCGCCGACAACCGCTATCTTCTCCATAATCCCTCCCTGATCTGATATTGCCTGAGTCGATTGTGGATTCTTGAAGCAGGTTTTTTTTATGTAGATTTAATCCCTTTCAATTATCTCTCTATACCTTTTGGCCATCACATCCCAGCTAAAGACTTTAAAATGCTCATAAGCTGTTGCAGCCATTATTTGTAAGAGGTCTTTGTTTGCATAGGCAAATTCTATCTTATGACTTAACTCATCGACATTTCCCGACTCGAAAAACAGTATGTGCTCATCGCTGAAATATGCTTTTGTAGTTTCTAGGTCGCTGCTTATTACCGGTATTTTCAGAAATACATATTCTGCTAGCTTGTTTGAAAAAGAGAGGTCCAAGAAGATGTCCTTCCGCGTGGCCAAAATCGCAAGATCCATTTCCGAAAGCGCCTCCAGTATTTGATCATGCTGAAAAAGGCCATGGAAAAGGACGTGCTTTTCCATATTCAATTTTGCAGTCAACTGCTTAAGCAGGGGAAGACTTTCGCCGACGCCAAAAATATGAAAATACATATCCGGACACTTTCTGCAAGCTTTCGCAAAGCTTTCAATCGCGGTATCTAACGAGTAAATATCAGTCAGGGTGCCGTGATAAACACAATTGAAATCCTTGTGGGTCCGCTTCAAGTTATCTTTCGTCATAGATGTGCTAATTGTGTTCATAATTATTGTAACGGGTTTGCCGGGTATTGCCCTCTTCTGGAAAATGCGTTTAATAGGCTCGTTGACCGTGATGACTTCGTCAGCAAACTTTAGGCATATTCTCTCCAAGAAAAGCAACAGACGGATTATTGGATGGCCGGGCGTTGTTCCAAACTTGGATATGAAGAATTCAGGCATGATCTCATGCATGTCCAATACGATTTTTCGGCCTTTGAGCTTCTGGATCAGCGTGGAGAATACAAGAAAATCAGGAAGCGTATTTACATGTACAACATCATACTTTTCCGATAAATCCAATAAGTTGAGCTTGAAAAAAGTAAGCATGAAGAATGCTGCATACTCGAACATGTAACGAAACTTTCCTGATCTTTTCTTGGGAAACCCTATCCGATAGATTTTAATTCCCTCCACAACTTCCTGTTTCGGGTCGTTGGGATAACGCAACGCAATCACAGAAACAGTGTGGCCGTGAGAAACAAGCGACAATGCCTCTTTTCTGACACGAACATCCGGATAAGCCGATTGCACTATCATACAAACGTTTTTAGCCATAACGATCCCCAAAGAGCAAGCGGCATGCTAGTCTATAGTCAAGAGATAACTCTTGGCTCTGACTCAACCAATTTACATATGCTTAAAGCTGTTTTGAAAAGTATAATATGTAAGTTAAAGTTGTTACCTATGGTAGTATGCCACCTTATGCAACTTTTAGTAACTGACATTGACTATTTTGATATCTAGATAACATACATAATCTTTACTTAACTAATGATAGTGGTTTACAAGTAAGATCAGAAATATGTGCCTGAGCCATTATTGCTCAAAGTTCATGTTTTGTAATGCTTCCGAGAAAAAAGTTCTTGGGCAATAATTTCAGTTTGAACTTTCCACATCACAAAGGTTAGCCAGTGGCAAGGACATGGCACTAGTTATTAAATAGGGGTAGAGAGCGGATGTGGGACTATGTGTTCGAACCCTCTCTCAAGGGCCTGCTTTCCCAAAAACTTGCAACCTCCTTTGGAAGTGCATGCCAGTAAAACCCTTCATAGTTGGATTTGACATAATCAAGAAATTCCTCGTAGAAACGTGACGGATATTCCTCGTCACTTGATTGCCCTGTTTCAAAGTACATGTAGTCAGGATGTGAGTTTACGAGCGCCATACCTCCTTTTCGGAAAATCCAGTCCAACTTTTTTTTCCATATATTGATGTTCTTTTCTTTCATCAAAATGAAAAGGGTAAAATCCTGGGGAAGGGTATAGGGCAATTCTATGTATCCACGACGCCCAGTGTCTTTCCGGAAAAGGTATGGGAAAATCGTTCCCGCACCGTCAGGTTGAGGTTCGAATGGGTCTGTATCGAAAGTAGATGAATCGTATCTGATGTCCAAGTGCTGGATCCATTCCAGGTTATGATACATTGAGGGGGCGCGGAACCCGGCAGCTTTCCATGTGTCGAGGTAGTGGTTGATTTTATCTGCTTGTTCCATAAAAGCACTCTTGGACCTGAACATGTTTCCATTATGCTTCAGGCCATGAACACCTACTTCAAATCCATGTTCTACTAGATAATCCCGGAGTGTTTCGTCGAGTACATAGTCTTCCGGGACAAAATTGAACGATGATCGAAAGCCCAGTTTTTCCTCCAGATTGATGAGTTGTCGGCACTTTTGCAGTCCTTTTTGAGTATCAACATCGTGTGTAAGCACGAAAGCGAATTGTTTTCCATCCGGCCATCCGGTCCACTGAACGGGGGGTGCCGCTGCACTTTCCAGGATAGGCCACCGAAAACTATTGAACAGTTTCAGTTCCATGACATATTTTCTTCTTAAGAAGAGCAGCCATTTTCTTGAAATGAACGGCTTTAGGCTGTAATAGATATTTTGAAATATTTCATTCATATGATTTCCTGAAACATGTCAACAGATAAGTTAAATGATAATTACAGTAATGAATTTGCCGAGGTATGGTATTGATGTAATAAGATGATGACATTCAATAGAAAGAAGCATTTTTATAAAACATTAACTATAAAACACGTCCTGGCAGGTAAAATATAAATAAACTGTTACTACTGATTTTTATTTGCGAACACTATTTCGTTTGCACTGCTGATTGCTTTTTTCAGCAATAGTTTTGAAAGATAAAATATGCGTATTAAGTATGGCAAGGGATCCTCAATACTAGATATTGCGAATACTTTTTCTTTGCGATAAGGTTCTAAATATTGTTTCAGGGTATATCCTTCTTCTTTACGTGATATGAAAAATCTTAGTATGTCTTTGTCAAGGTCAATCCAAAATATATCCTCCTTGAAAGTTGTGGCACGATTAATCTCGCCATACATCAGATGCCTGTACATTATCCACGGAAAGTTGATTCCGCAGGTGACAGCAAGTGCCCCGCTCAGATTATTCCTGCAATTTATCTCCATGAGCTTGTACACACCATTTCTCTGGTCTTTTTTGAATTCCATACAGGAAAAACCGCTGTAATTCATTTTTTTCAGTAAAAGTCGACCGTTATCCAGGATTTCAGGAATGGCCTTGCTGACCAGTACTCGTGGCGATCCCAGGAAAGGTGGTTCAAGCCGCACCTTTTGCGCGGTAAACTCGGCAATTGGTGCGCCATCGACAAAATATGAGTTGTAGTTCACTCCTTGCCCATCATCGCCGGGAATCAGTTCCTGGATCATAACCTTGAATCCCAATGGTTCTATCCGGCTGTATCGCGCAAAGAGTTCACTTTGATTTTCTATTCGGAACATCTTCACTTTGAAATGATCGAAAAAAGTGTGTCCTTCACATGGTTTTATCAGGCATGGATAAGTCACCTGATCAAGAAAAGTTCTTACATCAGCGAGTGATTCGGCGACAAAGGTCAACGGAGCTGGGATGCCCCAAGAAAGTGCCGATTCATAGGTGAATTGTTTTTCAATCATTTTCTTGACTATTGCCCAATCCTCGACGGCAACAACATAGTGAGACTGCAACAGGGCTTTGTTTTTTGAGAGCACTACAACCGTATAGTCATCGGTAGGGATAAGCAGGCTGCCCTCGAACTCAGACGATAATTCAATAAGACGTGAGATAAAGTCTTCTTCGTTTTTCCTTGGGTCCGGTACCTTTACTTTTCCTTTTACATATTTTGAATAGAGACCCATTTCGTTGTCACTGTAGTTTAAGGCGTAAACGGGAACATTCATCTTGCCAAGCGCCCGTATGACTGCAAGGCCGACAATATGGGTATAAATTACCAAGGCCTTTTTCATGGGAATAGTCCTCCTGTCATTAGTTAAGGACTTGATGTTTGGGCAGGTTAGTCTGATTCCCTTGCCCGAACCGACTACAAAATAACTTTCCTCGGTTTTTCATGATAGTTTTTCGCAAAACATACTACCGGTTCCTGGTGCCATCTGGGCGAAGCGAGGTAGAACAACCGGAAGAAATTTCGTATCAGGAAAGCAATGGCTTTCGAACGGCTTCTTATTTTCATGAAATGACTGCTGCCTTCTGGCAGGGGGAGATAGACCGTGTCAACGGTAAAACCGAAATGCTCCATGTATTCCACAAGTGTGTGATAGGTGAAATACCGGATATGTGCATAGAACTCATACCGCGACTTCGGATCAAGAGGATCGTGAAATGTCTTTCCCATCACAAGCGGTATCATCCAGTATAAAGCTGCATAATTCGGAACTGACAAATATAACCGACCGCTGTCCTTGAGAACTCTATGAAGCTCTGTTATAAAATGATCTACGTTGACCAAGTGTTCTATCGTTGCGAGACAGAGTATTGCATCATAGCTTTGGTCTTCCAGCGGTAACGCTTCGGTAGCGTCCAGGTCAAATGATGACAGGTTGACCTGAAGTTTTTCCAGTTGTTTCAGGCATGTCTCGTCAACCTCATTACAGCTGAGATAGCAAGGGTAGTTGTCTTTAATCCTTTTAGCGATAATTCCCATCCCTGCCGAGATATCAATTATATTCTTGTGGTTACGCTGTTCAAATATTTCCGGGAATAATCTGTGACGTTCATGCAGTATGGGATAATTTTCGACAGATAATCCTTGCATTCTGTCTGCTTCAAGGGCTTTTGAGTCTGTTCTCATGGTTGGAATCCTCCAGCTATCATCGCTGCTGCCACTGATTTTTATGAATCAGGTCATGTTTTTTCCACTACAAACACCCATCTGTTGGAAAAATATTTCATAAATGACCATCTTTTTGTTGCCCGATCGAGTGCGTTGCTGATTGCAACCGATTTTTTATCGGACACTATCTGTTTGCTCCAGAAGGTGAAGGGGCCATAACCGAAACCGACAATCTTCTTTATCCTCAATCCATGCATTTCAATAGATTTGTTCAATTGCCACATGAAATACTTCTTGTCATAGGGAAGGGTTTCACTCACTTCTCCTGACAATGCATTTGGGGTTCCAATATCTTTCCCCATGGCTTTTGGAAGGGTTCTTTTAATGGTTCTTATAAAAAATCGAAAATAATAAAAAGGGTCTAGGAGATAGTTGAGACGTAACAGGTTCGGCAGGGTAAAGACACCGAACCCGCCTTTTCTGAGGATTCTGCTGATTTCACGTAGAAGGTCATCATCATGCAACTGGTATTGAAAAACCCCAATGCAGATGATAGCGTCAAAATATTCTGCTGAAAAAGAAGTGTCTGCAACATTTCCAAGGACTGTCCCCAAAAATGTTTTGCAATTTGAATCCTTCAGCGATTCTTCAAGCTTCTCAAGCATTTGCTTTGAGCAGTCAAGACTCGCCACATAATGATTTTCGTCAAGTAGTGATCTTGTCAAAATCCCGGTGCCGCAACCCATATCCAATATCTTCAATGTATTCCCCGCAGCATATTTACGAACAAGATCAAGAACTATCTTTTTTCGATTGGCCATATGCTGAGACAAATATGTGCTATCTTCATAAAGGTTATGCCAATACTCTATCGTATTGGAGAAATGATTACTAATTTTGGCTTGATTGTCTTTTGGTTGCTCGCTCATAGTATTGATTCCCTGTCAGTTCTTGCTGATACTATGTAGTGTAGCAGGTATTAACGCTTTGAAAAGCTCTTGTCTGCTGTTATTGCTTGCTCTAAAAAATAACTTAACGCAGTTAAAAAACCAATAAATGGAAACAGGTTAACATCTTTTGCGATGCTAACCTGTTTTTTTATAAATAATACATGTTGGCTGTTTGTTATATTTCAATAATTCATCAATTTCTGTTTGCCCAAGAACACAGTTTGGCAATAGTACTTGCTAAACTTCTTGCCTTGTTTTGAGGGTGCCGCAAGGCTCGGTTTGTCCACTGCCTGACGGCACCCTTTTTTACAATTTTCTTTCTTGATAAAGCCAAAGCTTCTGTTACTTTGCTGCCAGGGACAGGCCATAAACTCCTTCGTCTAAAGTGAAAGTTGAAACCAATAATTCTTTATTGGCCGACATGGTTCCATGGAACGATGCATCCCCTGCCTGGGTAATCGTTCCGGCTGCGTTCATACTCAAGGTAACCGGAGGAATAACAAGGGGGCCGAGAATGCTATCCTCTAATGTCAGGAAACTGGTGACACCTGAGGAGTTGATCGTCAGCGTTCCGTATTGCCATTGGGCAGTGGTACCTTCGAAGATCGACGAGAAGTTGTAGACACCTGCAAGGTCGCCCATCGTGAATGTCGGTGGGGCAGCCGGGTCAGTTAGCTGGATTACTCTCAACTGGAAAGAGCCTTCCCCATCCTGGGTGGTGCCGATGATCATGTTTTTATCAAGAGTCATCACACCAGCGAAGTTTGTGTCGGTAGTGCTGGTCACGACCCCAGTAGTGGGATCGATTACAAGAGTTTCGGGGTCCGGTGGCGTTCCCGCGCCTGTCGGATCGAAGATGGATGATATGGTAGAGACTAAGCCAGCATCGATAGTACCGGCACCGTATGCCCATCCTTGTAACGCACCACTTGACAGTACATGGAACACAAATGACTTGTTGGCGAGGTCCGCATCAGAGAACGATTCTTCCATGGTTCCCCAGTCAGGGGCCTTTTGGAATATGCGGATTACTTGGACAAACGTATCGGGTGCATTACCGGAGATAGTGTCGGTCCCGATAATCAGCTCTTTGTTGGATGACATGACGTTGTGGCTGGTATTCCCCGGATAGATGCCAGTCTGTGTGACGATTCCGTTTTCATCAATGGTGAACTTGAAATCGTCAGGGTCCACAGTTGGAGGGGGGGCAACACCGGTACTTGGCTCATAGTAGTTGATTGTTGCATCTCCCGCAGCATCTAAAGTAACGTTCAACTTTAGCCAGCCAAAATAGTTTGCGGGGACGCCGATGCCTGTGTAAAACAGTGTAACGTTCCACGTCCCTTCGAGGTCCGTTTGTGCAAAGGTAGTATATTTTGCCGATACCTCAAGCGATTCCACGCTTTCTTTACTGTCTTTCACTGCTGTCACTACGAAATAGTAAGTTGTGTCGACAGCGAGCTGCTCGGCACCCTCGAATGTATACGAAGTTCCATCAGTGCTGACCATTACATCATGAACCGTCTTTGATACTCCGGATGCTTCGGCATAATAGACGTTGTAGGAAGTTGCGTCGGCCACCGCATTCCAGGATACGGTTGCCGAACTGCTGTTGTTGAAGATTGCCACAACTCCCGTGGGTGCGTCTGGCGGAGTTGTGGGGAACCAAAACCAATTGTTGCCGTCACCACCACCGCAGGCACTCATTGAAACAGCAAGAAAGGCCATCAAGACTACTGCACCAAAACTTCTCAACAGTTTTTTCATTTGATACCCCCTTTTCTTCGTTGCCGACTTCCGCTCAATCATTTTTGGCGTGTCGGGTATGTTGTGAGCGCTCATTGAGTTGAGTGTTCTTGATTATCTATTTGTTACTTTTCCACGAAAAAGTTGTTTGTCAAATGGCAGAAGTTTTATTCCGGTGGTTTGGAATTACAATAATTTGTGGGGCTCTGATAAAGGGTTGATGTTAATTAATGTGTGAGGTGAAAATATTTAAGCTATAAATAGTCAGAATAGTTTTCTTTGTGTAAAAGGAGATTTCACGGTGATTGTTTGAATGGAGCTATGAATAAAAGTTCCGTATTTCCTGTGCCACATATTCGATCTGGTTCCCGGCAAGGTCTGGATACATCGGCAGAGAAAGGAATTCTTCTGCACATGTTTCGGAGATCGGAAACGATCCCCGTTCAAGCCGTAATGGGCGATACGCCTCTTGTAGGTGTATGGGTAACGGATAATGAATCAGGCAGTCAATTCCCCTGTGCGCAAGAAAGTCTTTGAGCTTGTCACGATTTTTGGTTCTTATTGCATAGATATGATAAACGTGTTGTGCATAGTCCATTTTTTTAGGAAGATTTATTTCCTGTATTTCAGTAAGCAGACTGTCATATAATGCCGCGTTTTTTCTCCTGGCTTCATTCCAATCAAGCAGGTGTTTGAGTTTTACGCTTAGCAATGCCCCCTGAATCCCATCCATGCGGCTGTTCCACCCGATCATCGCATGATAGTATTTTCTCGTTTGACCGTGATCACGCAATATCCTTATTTTGTCGGCCAAGTCAGGGTTGGCCGTTACTACTGCGCCAGCCTCTCCGTACGCGCCCAGATTCTTGCCGGGATAGAAACTGAAGCATCCCGCAATGCCGATTGAACCAACGGGTCTTCCCTTATACCTGGATCCATGGGCTTGGCAGGCGTCTTCAATGACATGCAGCTTATGTTTTTCCGCGAACGCCACGATCGGGTCCATATCCGCCGGCTGGCCAAAAAGATGAACAGGAATTATCGCCCTTGTTCTTGAGGTAACTGCATTCTCGAGCAATGCTGCATTCATGGTGTATGACTGTTCGTTCACGTCGACAAAAACCGGTCGTGCGCCGCACATGCTGATCGCTTCAGCTGTTGCAATAAATGAGTTGGGCACGGTTATTACTTCATCTCCAGGGCCGATTCCGAGCCCCAGGAGAGTCAGCCATAGTGCCGATGTCCCGCTGCTGACGCCGAGCGTGAATCTGCTGCCGCAGAGGTTGGCAAATTCTTCCTCGAATCGCTCGACAAATGGTCCTCCGACAAATGCGGAACTATCAAGAACCTGCTGAATTGCCGATGCAATTTCGCACCTGATGGTTTGGTACTGGTTATGAAGATCAAGAAAGGGAACTTTCATCATGCGGATCTCCTTTTTCAGGCGCTGAGCTGTCACTCATGGTTGCGATTATCGTCTCTCCGGCAAACACCTGTTGTCCATCCCTGATTGCCAGATGCAAGCCTTTCAGCTTTGGTACGATTATATCGACCTGGGAACCGAATGTTATTAATGCTATTTTCTGGCCGAGCGACACATCGTCTCCTTGCCTCACATAGGTTACAATTCGCCTGACGAGCCGGGAGGCTATATGGATTATACCAACTCCGTACTGTGTATTCTTAACAACCTGGTTGACCCGCTCGTTTTTATAGACGGCTTCAGGCTTTTTCAATGACATGAAGCTTCCCTTGACATGTTCGCAGAAGGAGATCTTGCCTGGTATCGGAGCCCTCGTCACATGGACATCCAGGAAACTCATTCCGATTCCGATAAGATATCCCTTTTGGTCTGGAAGTATGTCCAGAAATGGTTGGGCGAGCTTGACGCATTCATTGCCTTTCGATGAAACAGGATAGGAGCTCTCATCTATGCTCCTGATATACTTGATGACCCCATCCGCCGGAGAAACGATGCAATTCACACCATTCGGAGAAAGCCTCACTGGATCCCGATAAAACCTGATGAGGAGCATTGTCGCTGCAAAGAGCACAACCAGGACAACGCCCGTCAAAACTCTAAAGAAAAATCCGTCGGCGAACCATAAGGACAGCAAGTGTATTCCTGTTCCGGCCAGGAAACCGATGACGAGTCCCGCGGGTATAACGGTTTTCAAATCCAGTTCCCACTTCAGCGCCACGGGAATAATGATCAGTTGGCTGAGAATAATGCCCAAAGCGATATTTTCCATGATCACAATCTGCATCCTCTCTTGCACCACATGTATGAGCCCCAAAAAAGTTCAACTAAAAATGGCAAGGGATCTCGCCTCGAAAAGACCGCCAGTTCCTTTTTGCCTTTTAATGTTCGCAGATAATCGATGACTTTTAAGCGCTGCTTTACAATTTCTGAAACCGCCGTAGGAATGTCGGTCAGTTCGCGGATCCATATAACGCCAGACTCGAAGGAATCCACTTGGACGGAATCATTGTGCATGTCCCTGAACAACAGTGCGGAGAAATTGACTCCCGCTTTTGCTCCAAGGGTATGCCACGCCCACGTGCGAGGATTAATATCGATCAGTTTGAAAGTGTCGTCCCTTTCGTCGAACATGAACTCTACTTCCGAGAGCCCGTAATAGTTCATGTTCCTCAGTATTCGTGTCGACAGTTCTTCCAATTGTGGGATATTGCAGGTAACCACATAGGTGCTGGCGCTTCCGAAGTCCATGGGATGCTGACGCAGCCTGACAGCCATAATCTTTGCTCGTACTGCTCCGTTGCTGAAAAGTGAACAGAAAGAATAGAGGTTCTTCGGGCCTCCTTTGATGATCTCCTGCACCATGATTTCGGCTTTGTCGATAATGGATGACATATATCGGTACTGACGAAGAAGTTCGCAATGATCATTGACCTTGATTGCTTTTCGGTGAGTAACGGGATAAAAATTCGCGGTTACCGCGGGTTTCAGGATGACGGGAAAATCCAGTTTCAACTCAGACAATTCTTCTTCATTTTCGGGAAAGAATGTTCTGGGGATGGGGATGCCGATTTCCGAGGCAAGCTTGTAGGTAAACTTCTTATTATAGGAGATTCTGGAAACCTCCCAAGCCGGAGTCGGGACAAGATAATGCCGCTCCAGTTTTTTTCGGTTTTTTGCGAGAATCTGGACTGCTGTGTCACTGACGGGAAACAGGACCGTTTTTCCGAGGTTTTTCCTTATCGCCAGGTCTGTCAGGAAATCAGTAAAAGAATCGGGATCGGTCAGGGGAGGGCATTTGAAGAATGCCTGCTGAAACCTCGAAAAGCGGGCAATACAAAACCCTGGGTCAATAACATACACCGGGATGTCAAGAACTTCTAAGTTCCGCGCAATCCCCAAGCCATGAAAATCTCCGCCGATTATCATGGCACCTTCTTGATGGATGTTTTTCGTTATAGTAAACATCTGTGCGAGACCCCGGAATATTGGTATCTGCTCTATTTTCCTGGACGGTCACTTTTCTTCATTTCTTGAGATCGAGTGAAGCCCACACCATTATCAGTTCATTGACTTTCAATGTGTATTTTACGTTTCCCTTAAAAACCGTGCGGGATTCCCTGCCACTATTGTGTTCGGCGCAACATCTTTCGTCACCACACTGCCGGCTCCGACAATGGCACCCGCTCCTACGGTTATATTACTCAGGATAGTGGCGCCGGAACCGATGGACGCGCCTTTTCTGATGATGGTCTGCTCAACCTGCCAATCATCTTCCGTCTGCAGACTGCCGCCGGGATTTGTTGCCCGGGGGAAGGTGTCGTTGATGAAAGTGACTCCATGGCCGATAAAGACCTCATCTTCGATCTGCACACCCTCACAAATGAAAGTGTGACTGGAAATTTTGCAGTTCTTCCCGATGGAGGCATTTTTCTGAATTTCGACGAAAGCGCCGATCTTGGTGTTGTCGCCGATGTTGCAGCCATACAAATTGATGAACTTGGACAGTTTGACATCTTTACCCAGGCGGACATCGTCCGCTATGCATGTATAATTTTCCAAGTTAACTACCTCCTCGAAGAGTTTTTGCACCGACACTTTTCGTCCTGCGGCGCAATACGCAGATGTGAAGGAACGAAGTAATGGTTTAGAGATATATGATCGATCCTCCCTTGCTCAGCGAGGTTACTATTGCTTCTATCATTCTGACGACTTTCAAACCCGCAACTCCGTCATTAAAAGGAGTCAGATTGTTCTCAATGCATTCGACGAAATACTCGGTTTCCGCTTTCAGGGCCTCGATCTGTTCCAGTCGGGGGACCCAAATATCACCGGAGCGATAATTGATGCGTACTTGATACGATTCCTCCTTCGTCTCGACTTCCACGCCCCGATCGTAAACCCTCAATTTCTCGTCAGCAACCAGGTCGTTCCAGAGCAGCATCTTTTTCTGCCCGCCGATCATGGTCATCCTGACTTTTACTGGTGATAGCCAGTTGATGCTGATGTGTGCAATAAGATTGTCGGGATAGAAAATCGTAACATATGCCACATCTTCGAAGCCGTTGATATGGGCCATTCCGGTTGCCGAAATCGCAATGGGATTCATGCCGATAAGATGGTCCATAATGGACAGGTCGTGGGGGGCAAGATCCCATACAACATTGGAATCGGTCTGCAGGAGTCCGAGGTTTATCCTGATGGAATCGAAGTAGAACAATCGTCCCAGTTCTCCTTCATCGATAAGCTGCTTGATCTTCCTCACCGCTCCGGTAAACAGAAACGTATGGTCCACCATGATCTTGAGGTTCTTTTTGTACGCCAATTCGATTAATTCTTCAGCATGCCTGGCCGATGCGGTAATAGGCTTTTCGACGAAAACGTGCTTGCCGCTTTCCAGGGCTCTTCTGGCGAGTTCATAATGGGTGGAAATGGGTGTGGCAATTGCAACGGCATCGATTTCGGGCGAGAGGATGATTTCCCGGTCGTCTGGCGTGGTTTTGATCGTCGGATGGGCCGCCTGCGCACGTTTCAGCGCCGACTGGTGCGTGTCGGAAATAGACTGTACCGTGGCGCCTTCGGTCCCGGCAAAGTTCCGTACAATGTTTGGTCCCCAATAGCCATAGCCAATTACGCCGATTCGTATCATGTTCTCACCCTCCTGCCGGCGGTCCCGCATTCCGCGGTCCAGGCCCACTGCCGCTTCCGGCGAGTGGGCCGGTGAGATGGGTTCAGTTTTGCTTATAAGAAGCTAAATTCCAGATTCATCGTTATGCTAGTATGCCCCATGCCCCTTGATCACAGCCCATGGTGTGAGTAGCAGGATCTTGAAATCCAGCCACAGAGACCATTCGTGTATGTATTTGAGATCAAGTCGCACCATTTCGTCAAAAGAAGTAGAACTCCTGCCTGAGACCTGCCAGAGCCCGGTGATTCCGGGCTTGACCTGCAGAAGGCGATATCGATGCCAGATATCGTAGCTTTCAAACTCGTAAGGAATGGGCGGTCTCGGTCCTACAAGCGACATTTCCCCACTCAGGACATTCAGTAATTGAGGCAACTCATCAAGACTCGTCTTCCTCAAGAATCTGCCGACAGGAGTGATCCTCGGGTCGTTGCGTATCTTGTAGACAGGAGCACGATCTTCATCGTGACCTTCTTCGCTGGCCATGTTTTCAGTGATAAGTTTTTTTATGTATTCCCTATGTATCGAATCATCAGTGTCAACGTACATAGACCTGAATTTCAAGAATGTGAACTTTTTGCCGAATTGACCGAGCCTTTCCTGTTTGAATAGGATCGGTCCTTTGGAATTGAATAGTATAAGAAAAGATATAAGACAAAAGACCGGTGAAAGAACTAACAGTGCCAGACTGCTTCCTGTAATATCGATAAATCTCTTGACCCAATGGGCCTTTGTTTTTGTCGTGACATCAAGCCTCAGGTCAGGATATAAAGACTTCTCAAACAGATCGGGCTTGCCGGTGTTATTGTCATGCTTTTCCGGGTAAAATTGAAAAGATATAGATGTTTTTATCATAAGTTCAAGAGGTATGTTTTTTGATAACTTATTTCGTATTTTTGATGATATTGCTTTTCTTGCTTCCTGCGTATCAATAGGGTCTATTTCAGTGAATATCATTCCTATACTGTGTCCGTCCTTATACCAGCCACATATGTCGGTTCCCCTTTTTGCTGATAACAAAACCGTTAGGATAACATCCAGCGCTTCTCCGCGCGGATCTGCCTGTAGTACTTGGTCGATGTCGATTAACATCAATAAAAATGGTTTTTCTGAACGTTCAGTTCGATTTCTTTCGTTGCAGAGTATGTTAATAAAAATATTTTCGTTACATATTTCTTGATAAATCTCTATTGGTGCGTGTTGGCTCCCTGATTCTATTCGAGCAGGTTTACGAATAGAGTTTATATCATATGTCTTGTTATTAGAACTCTTTGACTTCATAGTTAGATTCCCGCTACATACATAGCATTGGCTAATATTGCTGCTTTTTGCGATAGGTTTGTTTAATAACTAAATTGTTACAAAATAAATATGGTAAGTCATTAAATGAACCTATGTGGCTATATGAGTAAGATAGAGTTCAAGTTGATGTATTACACTGATTAATATAACTTTTACCACTATTGTAGGGATAGTCAATTAACACTAAAGTATATTTTTAGAGTCAATTGACGTCCGTCTAATGATACTAAAGTTATCCGTAAAGGATTCAGTTGATTGGTAAAGATAGGGAGGTAGGAAAATGACTTCAATCAGGAAATACGTTTCGGTGATTGTGGCTCATGAGAGTAAGCTTGTTTCGGATTATCATCGATACAAGTTGCGAGCGATTTGTTACCTGCATCTTTCGGAAAATTCTTCCCAAATGTGACTTTATGGTCTGCTCGCTCAAAAATAATCTGGAAGCAATCTCCCTGTTTTTATAGCCTTCCGCAACCAACTCAGCAATTTGATTTTCCTTGTTGCTGAGTTTTATAAAGGTGCTGTCAGGTCTAGCCGTTTCGATTCCGTGAATAATTATTTTAAGTTTTTCATTATCTATCCATATCTGACCGGCGTGAATGACGGTTATGGCTTTTTTCAGTTGCTGAAAATCAGCTTCAAGAGAAAACACGCCGTACAATTTATGGTTACGCATCAAACTCATGATTTCTTCCTCGGACAATCCGGTGTCAATCAGCAGTACTTTACCCTCGGCCCATGATTGCTGTTCGTCGTTCTGCAAGCTTTCCTGGTCTGCGAGTATTACGTCCGGCTTGAAAGAAGTCGACGAGGGGGTGCGACGGGAGTATTGTGCGTCATATCCGTTGCCACTGCTTCTCAGTGTCTTGCAGAGGACTTCTGAAAATAGCAGACTTCTTATTGATACGAGTACTTTCATCGTTCCACCTTGATAAATCTTTGTACGACGTCGCCGGGAGTCCGGCTCTTACAATTTTCGATAAATAGATTCAGGAATATAGTACCGTCTTTTGTTGAACACTATCCCCAAGATGTTGCCACCGTTGTTCTCTATTTTATTCTTGAGATTTTCGACTACTTGCCAGCGGGTCTTTTCCGCCTCCACCACCAGTACCACCCCATCTACCCGGCGCGAGAGTTCAATTCCTTCAGGTGACCTGGACGCCGCTGCGGAATCAATCAGTACAAGATGGTACTTCTTTCGTAATGATTCCCAGAAATCCAAAATTTCTGTTGAATAAAAGTTTAATTGGCCGTCACCATAAAGTACATTGTCGGGTCGGGTTTCGACATCCATTTCGCCACGGTTGCTATTTATTGCAGGATCTGCATCATCTCGTGCAATTTCTTCCCAACCGCACTCCGGGGTAATGTGAAGGAAAAGACACTTATGAGGGGTGTCTCTATTTGAATCCAGCAGGAACACCAGTTTGCCCATCTTTTTGGCAGCGACCCGGGCAAATTCCCTGACAATGGTCGAAGTGCCTTCTCCCTCTTTTGCGCTCAGGAACAGGATTACCTTTCGATCGAGATCAGGAAGACGTGATTCGATGTTCTGGTAGAGGGAAATCATTTCATCTTCCATGTCCATTTCAACGACGCTTGGTAGGAGAGTGGGGTCATTGGTTTGTGGCAGTTTGGGAATCGTTTTCTCCATCATCCTCGATTCCTGCTGTGCGTTTTCTAATGCTTCGTATATTTTACTCATGTCCCCTCCCACGCTCTTTTTCCCGTTCGGGGAAAAGAATTCGTTCTCCGACCATGATCCGGTTTATGTCGTTGATGCCGGCATTGTTTTCCCTTACAAAATAGAGAAGCTTCCTGTTGCTGAATCCGTAGACCTCTTCCACGAGCCGCGACAAGGTGTCGCCCTTTTTAACAACCCTTTCGACAGGGAATCCCGCCTGGTCAGGCGAAGGGAGTATCTCGCCTGGTTTTGTAGGGAGGGGCGGTTTTTCCGGCACTGTTTCAGCCGGAACGGTGCCAGTATGTCCTGCCACCGTTTTGAAGGTGTTCTGGTCGCTCGCCACGGGGGGCGCGCTTTTCCCCGCCGTTGATCGTGCCTGGTCGCTGATGTTGAAAATGAGCAGTGCGGAGAGCATCACCAGAATAAGAGTCAGAGATGCCAGCGTCATTTTCAGGACAGGTTTCTTTTTCATGCCGGAGAAGTCGCCGATGACTTCCTTGACAATTTTTGATGTTATACGTCCTTGTCGGTAACCAAGTGCCGTGATAAAGGCATTCTCGCAGAGGATGTTGATAATCCGCGGTATGCCGTGGGCTTCTTTTATTATCTTTTGCAGTGCCCTGTCGGTAAAGAGAGCTTCATTTCCAGCGGAAGCCTTTGCCAGTCGGTGCATGATGTAGGCCCGACTTTCTTCCGGCGTCAGGGGACGGATGGTTGCTTTGACGGCAATCCGTTGCTTCAGCTGTCGCAATTCTTTTCGTTCGAGTTTTTGTTCAAATTCTGGTTGACCGCTGAATATGATCTGTATGAGCTTGTCCGTGGAAGTCTCGAGATTGGAGAGCAACCGGATGTTTTCCAGCGTTTCCACCGGCATGTTCTGTGCCTCATCGATAATGAGAACAACAGTGAATCCTTTTTTGTATTCTTCTATCAGCGCATAATGGAGTTGGTTGACCATCTCGAAGACATCGTTTGTCAGGTCGAGGATCCCCAATTCCGTGATAATTGTTTTCAACAGACCCTGAAATGATACGTTGGAATTGAATATATAGAGTATCTTCAGCTTGCTTCTGTCGATATCCTCCAGATAAGATCGGAGAATCGTGGTCTTGCCGACGCCGACTTCACCGGTAATCAGCACGAATCCTTTTCGATGCCCGACCCCGTATATGAGCGACCCCAATGCTTCTTTGTGGCTGGGGCTCAGAAAGAGGAACTCCGGATCGGGCGTAATATGAAAGGGCTCTTTTTTCAGCTTATAGAAGCTTGCGTACATGGTTTTCGCCTTTGTAGGGGATGGCGGCAAGAACCTTCAGATTCAGGCGCTTTTCAGCGATTTCTGGTGTTACCAGCCCTTGTGAGTTGCGTTCCGAGAACAAAGCGAAACCGAGACTGGAAAGTGTGCCGAAGACGATCCCCAATAAGATATTCAGGCCTTTTTGAGGCTTAACCGGTTCTACCGGGACTGGGGCCGGCTGGATGACGCTGATGTTTGCCATCTTGAGCCGGTTCATGTCGTCTGTGATCCGCGCTTCTTCCATCTTGTCGCCGTAAACCTGGAAGTTTTTCTCATTTGTAACCAGTTCCCGCTTCAGGTTTTGCATTTCTTTTTCACGGAGATCGAGCGCCTTTATTTCGCTGTCCAATTGCCCCAGTTGTACCTTCAACGTGGCATATTTTGCCCGCTGGGCGCTGAGGTCCGCTTCCGTCCTTACCACATCTGTTTGGGCTGCCTGGTAAACGGAATTGCCGGTCAACACCTTTCTGGTAATGTCTGCCTCCTGTTCCCGGAGATAGTTTCTGACAAGCTGTATCTGGTTGCGGTTTTCAACTACCAGCTTGTTTTCTTCTGTATACTTGCGCAACAGTTCCTGCTGGTTTATTTCCAGGGCAAGGAGCCTGGATTTAGCCTCGACAATGATTCTGTCACGCTCCGAATGCGTGTATAGGGCATTGGATGTGGTAAGCGCTTTAACCCTTGATCTCAGGGTGTCAAGTCTTCTTTGCAGTTCATTGATACTATTGCGGGCACTCATCATTTCGGTAGCCAGGTCCGTCCGTTGCCTCAGCATGAGGGTTCTCTGTTCATCCAGCGAATACACCCGGTTCTTCTGTTTGAAGTCCTGCATGTCGGACTCCGATTCCAGCAGTTTCTTGCGAAAGACGGCAACCTGACCTTCCAGGAAAGAGGATTGGGGACTGCTGAACACTTGTAAATGTTTTTCCTTGAAATAATCAACAAGCAGGTTGACCGCCTTTGCGGCGACCTGCGGGTTTTTATGTTCGAAGGAAACGAGGATGACGCTGGATTTCTTTATGTCTTCCACGGTCAGTTGCTTCTCGAATCTGGATATCGCGACATCTATCGGTTGTATTCTTTTTGTAGGGTGCTTTGCCAAGTCCGGATAGATCTGGCCGAGCTTGATGGTTTCGATCACCCTTTTCGCCAAGTCCGGACTCTTCAGTATCTGAATCTCGGAGTTAATGATTTCTTCCCGATTCAGAGACATCATGGGCTGAGAGTTTCCTACCTGGGACTGGTTCATATATTCTCGGCCGTATTTTACGAGCAAAGAAGATTTAGCTTCGTAAATTGGTGTGGCGACGAATGACGCTATTGTCACAATGGCTACGACGACGGAGAATATGGTAAGTATCTTGACTCGGTGCTTGAAAAAGATGGTGAGGAAATCTCTCATATTCTCTTTGTGAATTTCCTGTTTTCTTGAGCTAGACCTTTCCATGGGCGCCCTCTCAACTCTTTCGGTATTGATGGCATTGATTAACCGGAGTAAAAACGGCATGGATCTGTATCCATGTTTTTAATAACCAACCCCATATGTTATGCCGAACGGTATGGGAATATTGCGGCGAATATACTGGTCTACAAACTGGTTGATATTCGCGATCGTCGATTTCGGGACATAAACTATGTCATAGGGGGCAAGGAGAATATCCCGGCTTCCATCCGCTGCGCTTCTTATGTCCCCAAGATTTACGGCAATGGCGATTGGCTTGTCATCCTTTGCTTTGCGGATGATGAGCACTTGGCTGGTTGTAGCGGTTTCTTTCAGTCCCCCCGCCTCGGAAATGGATTGCAGAACCGTCAGTGGGCCTGCCAGATTAATCATCCCGGGCTTGTTGACCTCGCCGTCAACGTAGACCCTTTGGGAACTGAACGATCGGACAATTACGGTAATGCCCGGGTTGGCAAGCTCCTTTGCGTAGGTCTTCTCGAGCGTGTCGGTTAACTGGGCGGGAGTCAATCCCGATGCCATGATCTCCGGCGCCAACTGCAGCGAGATACGGCCGTCGGGGCGAACGACTACCTGCTCGTTCAGTTCCGGATTGTAAAAGAATTTGATGTCCAGCTGATCTCCGGTTTGTATAAGATATTGTTCGAGGGGGTAGGCGGTTATCTGTGAGCCTGCTTGCTCGGCGGGGACGATGTTTTTTGCCGTACACGCCGTAAGGAGAATGAGAAACATTAAAAAACCTTTTAGATAAGTTGACATATTTCCCCCCTTGTATTATATTTCCCGGTTTTTAGTGTCGATATGCTTATAATTCTAACGCACACGGGATTCTTGTCAAATTGGGGGAATACTTCAGATTGAAGTCTTTTGGTTGGACAATGGTGGCCCAAAAGAGCCGCAGGACTATAAAAACGGGACGGGAAATAAATATGGGGTGATACGGGAAAAAGGCCTGGTTCGATCGTTGAGCTTGGGTGACGTTTTTCGGGAGAAGGAAGCTTCGGTTAGCTGTTCTCTTTGCCAAGCTTGTCGTTTGGTCCCTTGCGGAGGATGTTGTAGGCGAGATTCGTAAAGAGGCCTCGCGGGTTCGCCTTGATGCGGGAAAAGATGGCAGACCAGGAATAGGCTTCCTTTCGTGCTTCCAGCCAGCCCCGGTATAGTCGTTCGGCAGTCATCAACCTCGGCCGGAAGACGACTTCGCTATGGTTGTACCGTTTCCAGTCCTTGTGCAGGAGTCGTCCTTCCTCGTCAAACTGTTTGAAGAGCGAGGTGCCGGGGTAGGGTGTCAGGAGGTGAAAGGTCGGCAGGCTGGGGGTGGTTTCCTCGAGAAAGCGGAGCGTTTTCTCGAAGATGCTTTCGTCGTGGTCGTCAAAGCCGAAAATGATCGAGGCCTCCAGGACAATCCCGGCATCCCGTATCCGCTTTATCAGGTCGGCCTGGGAAGAGCCATTGGCGGTTTTCGGATGGTTTGCATGTAGCCCGGTTACCGATTCGATGCCGACAAAGATGCCGATACATCCGGAATCGGCCACCAGGCGTACCAGTTCCGGGTCCTCGGCGAAACGGAGGTTGGCTTGGCCGCCCCAGCGGATGCCGAGCCCCTTCATCCGTTCCAGGATCGGTTTCGCTCTGCCCGGATCACCGAGTATATTGTCATCGAGAAAAACGGTAAGCTTGTTGTCGAACGACTGGATTTCCGCGGCAATGTCTGCGGGCTCGCGGTAGCGGAAGCTGCTGCCGAAGTAGGGGGTGACGATGCAGAACGGACAGTCGTATGGGCAGCCGCGGCTGGCCTGCAGGGTCTGGGTGGTGAGATATCTCTTGCCGGCGAAGATTTCCCGGCGTCCCCACGGGACTGATAGCAGGTCCCCTGTAGGCAGCGGTGCCCGGTAAATCGACTGGAGTTTTCCGTGCAGGAGGTCGTCCAGAAGTGTTTCCCAGACTGGCTCTGCTTCGCCGATGACGACTGCGTCCGCATGGGTGAGGGCTTCTTCAGGGAGTACCGTGGGATGGATGCCCCCCATTACCACCGGGACTCCGCGTTCGCGGAATGCGTCGGCAATTTCGTAGGCTCGCGATGCCTGGTGGGTCATGGCGGTAATCCCGACCAAGGTGAATTCTCCATCAAAGGGAACGCTGTCGTGGAGTTCGTCAGCCAGCGTCACGTGCCAGGTGACCGGGGTTGCGGCGGCCACCTGCTTCAGGGAGAGGGAGGGTAGTTGGAAATATTTCGCCCAGCCGAGCTTATGGGTAGACGGATACACCAGCAGGAGGTGTGGCGGTGAGCAAGAGTCAGTCATTAATTTGTTCTCCAGACGCAAATCTCGAGGGTAAACGGAAATTGCGGGACGTTTTGCTGTGTAATCGGGTTGTCGAATATTCATGCAGATAGGTTTCCGGCTTCATCATTGCCTGGGTGCGGCGCAACACCTTGATCATGTACGGGATCTGCAACGGTCTGACCTGGCGCAGCCAATCCAGCTGTTTCTTTTCTCCCGCGGTATTGAGAATTGATCTCCGCCAGGTTTCGGCATAGAGCTCACAGAACCTTTGTGCACCGAGGCGAGGCTCCCAGAGCAGATGGTGCATATCGAAATCTGCCCATGGAATTCCTTGCAACCGGTCTGCGTTCTGCTGGTACATTTCGGTTCCCGGAAGGGGCGTCAGGAGCGTGAAGCCAGACCGTTGCAGGCGGTGTGCCGCTACAAAGTCCCATAATTCACGGAAATCGCTTTCCTGCCATTCCGGGTCGATCAGAAAGTTGCCGTTGATGCCGTAGCGGTGTGCGCGGGCGATATCGACTGCAGCGAGACTTTCCTTTACCCCGGAATCTTTGCTGATGCCTGACAGTGCCTGTTCGGTGGCGAATTCGAAACCGAGGAAAATATCGAAATCCTTTGCAATGGGACGCCAGGCCTCGAGGAGTTCGGGACTACGGGAAACAAGGTCGGTGCGGCTCTGGACTAGGATCCATCTTTTGTGGATGCCTCTCTTCTTCAGGGCTGTTGCCAGTTCCAGGCTGCGGGCAGGGTTGTTCCAGAAAAGGTCGTCGGCAACGAAAATGGCATCTCCGGTGGTTGCAAAGTCTTCGACAACCGTGCCGATGTTTCTCTCTCGGTAGCTTCGGTCATAGAGCTGCCACACGGAGCAGAATGAGCAACGGAAAGGGCAGCCGCGAGCTGTTTCGATGAGCCATACCGGTTTGAAGAGCAGGCAATGGTACCCGGTTCGGTGCCTGGCCACCAGTTCCCGGGCAGGGAGCGGGACAAGATCCAGGCTCGTCCGGGTCTCAGGAGGCTCGGTGTTAATCCAGCCATCCGCTGTCCTGAGACGCAGGGCCGGAACCTCGGTAAGAGGGGTACCCTGGTTGATTGCTGCCACCAGGGCAGGGACAAGCTGCTCGCCGTCATCAAGTAAAATGGCATCGATTTCATCCTGTTCCAGGGGCTCGCTGAAAGCCATGGCCGCATGGCCGCCTACCAGGATGAAAGCCTCGGGTGAGGCCCTGCGGACTTCGCGGGCGGTCTCCACAACCCGGTCATACTCCAGCGCATGGAGGCAGGAGATGCCGACAATGCGGGGCCGGGTTCGGCGGATCCAGGATGTTGCCCCTGGCCGGAAACGGAGATCGGCGATGGTAACGGAGTGGCCAAGCGGAAGCAAGGCCGCTGCTATGTACTCGAGTCCAAGGGGTTCAACACGGAAAAAAGGGCCGAGGCCGAACTGCTCATTGCCCGGGTGGGGGCGAAGGAGGAGAATATTCATAGCTGGTACCCTGTGTGATGAGAAGCTTTTCTACCGTGAAAGTCTTTTCCGGGAAACGGGCACGCCGGCCGATTTCCTCTGGGCGGTTACGAACTGTGTGAACGGGGTTCACTGATTCTAGCAACCTTGCCGGCCTCTTGGCCAGAACTTTCTAACCTGTCAGGCACGAGTTTCAAGTTCCTCCCAACGAACGTACGCCTCTTCCAGTTCCTGTTCGACGACGCGAAGCCGTGCGGTAAGCTCTGCGATCTCGGTTGCCGCGTTCCTATAAAGTTCCGGGTCGCCAAGCTTGCCGTGGAGGGAATCCAATTCTGCTTCCAGTGCGGCGATTCTCTCCGGCAGTGATTCCAGTTCACGCTGTTCCTTGAAGGAAAGTTTGCGGGGTTTTTCGGAATTGTTTCCGGTTTTTGCCCGCGGAGTGATGGGCTCCTTGGGAGGGGCCGCAATGGCGGGTGCCGGCGCTGCCTGCCGCAGCCAGTCATCGTAGCCGCCAACATACTCATGGACCAGGCCGTCTTCCTCGAGAGCAAGGGTACTGGTAACGACATTGTTGAGGAATTCCCGGTCATGGCTTACCAGCAGAAGTGTTCCTGAGTATTCCGCGAGGAGCTCCTCCAAAAGATCTAGGGTTTCGGCATCCAGATCATTGGTCGGTTCGTCCATGACCAGGACGTTGGAGGGTTTGGTGAAGAGCTTGGCCAGCAACAGCCGGTTCCGTTCTCCGCCCGACAGGATCCGTACCGGGCTGCGCGCCCTCTCCGGGGTAAACAGGAAATCCTGAAGATAGCCGATGACATGTCGCTGCCTACCGTTGATGAGAAGGGTGTCGTTTCCTTCTCCGACGTTTTCCTGCACGGTTTTGTCCGGATCCAGCTGTTCGCGAAGTTGGTCGAAATAGAGAACTTCGCGCCGGGTGCCGAGCCGGATTTCGCCGCATTGGGGCTCCAGTTCCCCGAGCAGCAGGCGGAGCAGGGTGGTCTTGCCTGAACCATTGGGGCCGATGATGCCAACCCGATCACCCCGCATGATGGTAGTGGAGAGATTGTTGATGACCGGCTTGCCGTCGTAGGAGAATGAAACCCCTTCCGCTTCTACCACCAGGCTTCCGGAGCGTTCGGCCTGCTGCAGCTGGATTTTTGCCGTTCCGATCCGCTCTCGCCGTGCTTTCCGTTCTTCCCGCATCTTTTTCAACGCCCTGACACGCCCCTCGTTACGGGTTCGGCGTGCCTTGATACCCTGGCGGATCCATGCCTCCTCTTGGGCCAATTTCTTGTCGAACAGGGCCTGACGGGTAACTTCTGCATCCAGGAGCGCTTCGCGGCGCTCGACGAAGGTATCGTAGCCGCATGAGAAAACATAAAGCCTCCCCCTGTCCAGCTCTGCAACCCTGTTTGCGATGCGCCGCGCAAATGCGCGGTCATGGGTCACGAACAGCAGGGTTTTTACTTCCTTGAGGAGAAATTCCTCCAACCAGATAATGGTGTCGATGTCCAGATGGTTGGTTGGTTCGTCGAGGAGGAGGATGTCGGGCTTGGCGACCAGGGCCCGAGCCAGCAGGACACGGCGTTTTGTGCCTCCGGAAAGAAGGGTGAATTGTGCATCCGGATCAAGGGTAAGCCGGCTAAGGACACGCTCAACTTCTTCATGCAGGCTCCAGCCGCCGCTTTCTTCAAGGTTCTTGTGCAACTGGTCGAGTTTCTTCAGTAGCTCTTCGCTGTTCTCGACAGCAAGGCGGATGCTCACATGGTGGTATTCGGCCAGCAGTTCCGCTGCGTCACCCATGCCGGCGGCAACCACTTCGAACACCGTTCCGGAAAGTTCGGGAGGCGACTCCTGGGTAACGAGGGCCACGCGTAGCCCCTGTTTGCGGATGATTTCCCCGTCATCCGGGGGAAGTTCTCCGGCAAGAATCTTCATCAGGGTGGATTTGCCGGTACCGTTGCGGCCCAGAAGGCACAGGCGGTCTCCTTCCTCTATCTGGAGGTTTACCGCTTCGAGCAGCGGCGGGCCACCGAAGGCGAGCTGGACGGTGCGAAGAGTTAGTAGTGACATAATGTAACAACCTGTTTTCTGGTAATTGCCTGCGGGGGGACTATCTTCGCCTATTTCCAGCCAGCCGTCAAGCTCCTGTCGGCTCAACGGGATACGGGTCGCGGGGGTCGGCCTTGAGGCGCATGTCAAGCACGTCGAGAAGCAGGTGGGCTGCTGACCGGGGTGGGAATTTCAGGAGGCTGCGATGCAACTCGGGCAATCCACCGGGTACGCCCTGGACAAGATAGTCCATGGCGTATTGTTGATCGTCAAGTCTTGAAAGGCGGGCCAGTTCACGTTCGGTGCGCGAATGAGTCAGCGGAATGCCGTCCGCCAGACCCCATGCCATGAGCTGAAAAATAGGCAGAATGTCTGGATATTCGGTTTGACCGGCTGCCTTGAGCTTGATGGATGCCACCAGGTTCAGGGGCAGCAGTCGTAGATGTTCCAGGTTTTTCCTTTGCATTTCTTCGCACCTCGTTGCGTCCTGTTTTACGATGGGGTTGCTACCGCCTTTTTCCGCCACCGAAGAGGGATCCGAGAACGCCCCGAATGATCTGTCGGCCCAATTGGCTGCCGATGGCGTGGGCGGCGCTTTTTGCCATGGCTCCCAAGAGCTCAGCCGTTCCGGAGCTTTCCCTGCCGGATTCATGCTGGCGGGAGGCTTGGGGTCGCGCTTCACCACTAGCTTGTTCGGCTTTTTGTTTCAGTTTTTCATACGCCGACTCCCGGTCCACCACCTTTTCGTAGGTTCCGAAGATGACAGAACTCTGTACCGCCTGGGTGATTTCTCCCGGCGTAAGGGGGGGGAGACTGCTGCGTGGCGGCGCTATACGGGCCCTTTCTACCATGGCTGGAATGCCCTTTTCATCGAGTAGCGAAACGAGGGCTTCACCGACCCCAAGTTCGAGGATGGCGGATTGCGTGTCGATGGCCGGGTTTGCGCGGAAAGTTTCCGCAGCTGCCCGGACCGCTTTCTGTTCCCGCGGCGTGAAAGCGCGCAAAGCATGCTGCACCCTGTTGCCCAGTTGTCCGAGTACCGCGTCGGGAATATCCAGCGGGTTCTGGGTGACAAAATAGATTCCGACCCCTTTTGAACGAATCAGGCGCACGACCTGCTCGATTTTCTCTTGCAGTGCTTGGGATACGTCCTCGAAAAGGAGGTGGGCTTCGTCGAAGAAAAAAACGATCCTTGGTTTGGCCGGGTCGCCGACTTCGGGAAGCTGCTCGTAGAGTTCTGCCAGGAGCCAGAGCAGGAAAGTCGCATAGGCCTTCGGCGATTGCATCAGCCGGTCGGCGGCGAGAATGTTGATGACCCCTCTGCCGTCTCCATCCGTTTGCAGGAAATCCATGATGTCAAGGGCCGGTTCGCCGAACAGCAGGTCGCCTCCCTGCTCGTCGAGTACCAGGAGGTTGCGCTGAATGGCGCCGATGCTGGCAGGGGAGATGTTGCCGTACTCGGTCTTGAACTGCGCGGCATTGTCGCCGACGTAACGTGCCATTGCCTGCAGGTCTTTTATGTCCAGCAGTAGCAGTCCATTGTCATCGGCGATCTTGAAGATGAGACTCATCACGCCGCTCTGGGTTTCGTTCAGGGATAGTATCCGCGACAGCAGCAGCGGACCCATTTCTGAAACCGTAGTCCTGATGGGGTGCCCCCGGTCGCCGAAGATGTCCCAGAAAACAACGGGAAATCCGCTGTACGAGAAGTTTGCCAGGTTTAGTTCCTGTACCCTTTCGGCCACTTTCGGATGGTCTCCGCCTGGTTTTGCCTGGCCGGACAGGTCACCTTTCACGTCCGCCATGAAGACGGGAACGCCCAGGGCACTGAACTGCTCGGCAAGAACCCGCAACGTTACTGTTTTGCCGGTGCCGGTGGCCCCGGCTATGAGACCGTGGCGGTTTGCCATCCTGGGCGACAGGAAAAGCTCTTCAGTACCTTTGGCGACAAGTATCGGTGACGCGTTCATGGCCCCTCCGGAAACTAACGAATATCATGCTTTTAATGATAGTACGATATTCTCTGATTTTAACCGCTACGTCAACCCACATTGTGCGGCACTGAAGCGAGTATTGGTACCCATCTGTCGGGTCGTGGAAAAGAAAAAGCCCGCTAAGCGGGCTTTTTGGTGTTGCCTGGTTACGTGGTCACTGTTCCGTGAGCCAGGTTTCGATTTTCTGTATTTCCTCTCCCCAGTCGGTTCCGAGGCGGTTTGCAAGAAAGGCTGCAAAGAGGCTGTCGAACATCTGCAGGCCCACTTCCATAACATACATTTTCTCGAAGAAGAGAGCTTCCCGCTCACTGGTCTCGTCAACGCCGGAATCCCGTTCTTCCTGCACTTTCGGTGTCTTGAAAGAAGCAAATTGGAACATTTCGCCCTTCAGGGTCATTTTCCAGATATGTTCGCCTTTTTCCAGGTAAAGGGTTGCTTCGGTTATCATCTTGCCGTTGCTGAGTGCCAGCCGGACTTCGCCGAACCGGTCCTGGGGGCCTGAAATAGTGATCTTCTGCGCCCCGTCATCGCCAGAGCCGCACAGTACCATGCGATCGTTGATGTATGCCGTGAACTGCTCTCCCTGGGTCGCGGGACCCGGCCTGGTGATCCGGTATTCTCCTGACTCGTTCAGGGTCCGGTAGGTACTCCAGAGAAGAAAGTCGGTACCGATCCACTGGTTGCTGCGGATCAGGTCGAGAAGTGCCTCGGATCCGGCTTTGTTGGCTTTCTGTAGTGGCTCGGACAATTCTGGCGGAACGACCTGTTCGGCCCGGGAAAAAGGATGTATGGCGATGAGGCGAAAGCCGTCGAAGGTTTTTTTGAACAGGGTGTCGAACAGGTCAACCGTCTTGGCGCTGATGGATGCGATGGAAAGGGTATTGCTTCGGGTGTCCCAGACAGCGTCGCAGGTTGACGGGACCGGCAGGGTCCGGGCGAGCAGCGATGCTCGGACGGCTTCCTTCAACTCTTCCCGCTTCTGTTTCGGGACCCGGGAAAAGCCGGGGTTGGCGTAGAGGTAATCTTCCTCGGCAACTTTCTGATACGCTTTCAGCAAGGCTCCGGGGATGCTCCGCTTGTCCTGGCGCAGGGTGAAGAACAGGTAATTGTCCCGCCAGAAGGCTGACGGAACACTGAAGTCGCTCTTTCGGTGGTCATCCGGAGTAACCCAGCCAACGGAAAGTTCTTCAGTTCCCTCGTCGATGGGGATGAAGCCGTGATTGGTCAGGCGCTCGGAAACCCAAGCGAAAATGTCCATATCGGGGATTTCCCCGACTACTCTGAACTGGCACATGCTGACCGTGTTCGAGAGAATTCCCATATGTCTACTCCTTGTCGATAATGAAAAAATCACATGGATACACCCTTTTGGTCGATTGGGCAAGCAAAATCTGGGCACAAAAAAACCCGCAATGCGGGCTTTTTTGTGTGGGAAATCGAGGCCATGTCAGCAGTCGAAAGATGGTCCGGGTTATGTCCTACTTCATATAGGGGCAGTTATTTCTGTTCAATCTTTTTGCCGGATAATTCTTTTGAGCGTCGAACTGCTTCAGTTGTTCGGGGGTCAGAATCGGCTTGACCTGGTCATGGAGCTGCACCCGCAGTTCCTGCATTTTTGTCTGGCGCTGGTCACGGGTCAGTTTTTTGTCGGCCCGTACAGCCTGCTTCTGCTTGTACTGTTCGTCAAGGATCGGTTTGATTTTTGCCTGCTGCTCATCGGAGAGACCCAGGCACGATGTCATTTTTGCAAGATGCTCGTTCGGGCCGATCCGATGGGCCTTTCCCGGGTGGCCGGGTTTGTTGAAACCCTTTCTTCCCTGATGCCGATTGCCGATGCTTGTCCACATGTCGGCGGCTTTCTTGTTCTGTTCCGGAGTCAGGATCGGGGTGATCTTGTTGTGAACCGTTCCCCGCAATTCCTGCATTTTTGCCCGGCGCTGCTCGCGGGTCAGATTCTTGTCGGCCCATATGGCCTGCTTCTGTTTGTAGTGTTCATCGAGAATCGGCTTGATCTTTGTTTTCTGCTGTTCGGAAAGTCCGAGACAGACGGCCATGTTCGCCAGATGGCTATCCGTGTTCATTTTGTTGCCTGCCGCCCATTTACAGGAAATATCGCCTCGTGCCGGAGCCTTCACGGGAGTTACTTCTGCCGGGACAGTTTGTGCCATCCATGCACATGTTGCCAGCGCAGCCACTGCTGCGATTGCCAGTTTCATTCTTTTCATTGTCACTCTTCTCCTTTCGCGTGTCGGTTTTGTCCTGGTGATTTTTATAATGTCTAATCTAACGAAGATATGTGCCTTCGGTTGACACAAAAAACATCAGGGTCCGGAGAGGTCCTTGCTGTGGCTCCCGATCATTGTGTGGACAAGAGTGTAGGTGGGGAGATTGTTAGAAAATGATGCCTGTTTACTAAAAATGAAGACAATGTTTAGCTGTGATAAATTATAGGGGCGGTGATGTTGACTGTTATGTAATACGCTCTGTGAAAAAATATCGTAAAAACAGCTAATTGTAGCGTTTGGGGTGAGTTGTTGCCGCGCTGCAAGTGTTGGTAGGGGTAAATATTGACTTTAGCTCGCTTAAAATTTACTTGCTTTCGGTTATGTAGTGTGATAGATAACGCTCAGTGAAATGAGTAAGTTGCTGTGCGACGACAGTCACAGCACCTTTCTATAGCGTATATTTCGTCCTTCGCCCTTGGCGAACTTAACGAAACCCGCATTGATATTGACACATGTTCAGTATTGGTGCGGGTTTTTGTGTTTTTAGCCCTCCGGCGGCAGCGGGGGGCGCGACGCAATTGCATAGGTTCTGGACGTTACGCTTCTTTGCATCAGTTTTACCGGGCATTGGCCCGTTATATTCACCAAAAGGAGGAGATTCTATGGGAATGGTTAAAAAGGTTCTGAATGTCAACGGTGTTGAAAGAACACTCATCGTTGATCAGGAAGCACTGCTGTCCGACGTGTTGCGGAAGCAGCTTCACCTGACCGGAACGAAAGTCGGTTGTGGCACGGGTCAGTGCGGTGCGTGTAATGTTATCGTCAACGGGAAACTTATCCGTACCTGCGTTACCAAAATGAAGCGGATTGACAACTGGTCATGTATTACCACGATTGAAGGGATAGGTACTCCGCTTAATCTTCATCCTTTGCAGAAGGCCTTCATTTTCCATCATGCAATTCAGTGCGGTTTCTGTACTCCCGGTTTTATCGTTTCCGCCAAGGCGCTCCTTGACCAGAATCCAAGTCCGACCCGCGAGGATGTTCGCGATTGGTTCCAGAAAAATCGTAATGCCTGTCGCTGTACCGGTTATATCATGATCGTCGATGCGGTCATGGATGCCGCCAAGGTGTTGCGCGGCGAGATGTCCGAATCGGCCCTTGAATACAAGCAACCGGCCGACGGCAAGGTTTACGGTACACGTATGCCGCGCCCCACTTTCGTGGCCAAGGCTTGCGGCTTGTGGGATTTCGGCGAGGACATGTGCACCCAGCTTCCCGAGGATGCCCTGCAGTGCGCCCTGGTGCAACCGAAGGTCTCCCATGCCCTGATCAAGGGCATTGACATCTCCGAAGCGGAAAAAATGCCGGGTGTTTTCAAGGTCGTAACTCACAAGGACGTCAAGGGCAAGAACCGTATCACCGGTCTGATTACCTTCCCGACCAACAAAGGTGACGGCTGGGATCGTCCGATTCTTAACGACGACAAGATTTACCAGTACGGCGATGTGGTTGCCATTGTTTGCGCCGATACCAAGGCCAACGCCCTGGCAGCCGCCGACAAGGTGAAGGTTGACCTGGAAATCCTGCCGGCATACATGAATGCCCCGGCGGCCATGGCAGAAGATGCTATCGAAATTCACCCGGGCACGCCAAACGTCTACTACACCTGCTACGGCAAAAAAGGCTCGGATGTAAAACCGATAATCGAAAAGGCGGCACATACCTTCACCGGCGAATATTACCTGCAACGCCAACCCCATATGCCTATTGAGCCGGATGTCGGCTTTGCCTACATCGATGAGCAGGGCAGGGTTGTTATCCATTCCAAATCCATCGGCATCCACCTGCACTTGTATATGATCGCTCCGGGTCTCGGCGTCGAGCCCGATCAGATCGTCGTGGTGCAGAACCCCACCGGAGCTACCTTCGGCTACAAGTTCAGCCCGACCATGGAAGCTTTGGTAGGCGCGGCTGCAATGGCCACTGGCCGTCCCTGTTTTCTGGGCTATGACTGGTATCAGCAGCAGACCTACACCGGCAAGCGCTCGCCGTCCTATCTTACGGGTACCTTGGCCTGCGACGCGGAAGGCAAAATGCTCGCCATCGACGCAAGCTGGAACCTCGACCACGGTCCCTATTCGGAATTCGGTGACCTGGTCACCCTGCGTGGCCAGCAGTTCGTCGGCGCCGGCTACGACATTCAGAACCTGAACACCGTGGGCAACACCGTCTGCACCAACCATGGTTGGGGTTCCGCGTTCCGCGCCTACGGTTCGCCGCAGGCATTCATGCTTGGCGAATCGCTGGTTGACGAACTGGCACGGAAAGCCGGTTTCGATCCGTTCGAATTCCGCTATAAGAACATCTACCGCCCTGGTGCAACCACACCGACCGGTCAGGTGCCGGAAGTTTTCTGCTTCGAAGAAATGTTTGACCTTATGCGTCCGAAATACCATGAAGCAAAGGCAAAAGCCAGACTGGAATCCACCGACACGGTAAAACGTGGTGTCGGCATTTCGCTCGGTATCTACGGCTGTGGTCTTGATGGCCCGGATACCTCTGCAACCTGGGCTGAACTTCTGCCTAACGGCGATGTCATGATCGGCAACGCATGGGAAGACCATGGTCAGGGCTCCGATATGGCCACAGTGGCCTTCGCCCACGAGGCGCTCCGCGCCCTGAACCTGAAACCGTCGCAAATCAGGCTCTGCATGAACGACACCAGCCTTACACCAAACGCCGGACCCTCCGGTGGCAGCCGGCAGAACGTGGTTACCGGCAATGCCATTGTCGCGTCGTGCCGATTGCTGCTCGACGCCATGAAAAAAGCCGACGGCACCTTCCGCACTTATGACGAAATGGTGAAAGAAAAGATTGCGACCAAGTACGAGGGGAGTTGGACCACCCCATGCACCAATCAGGACGAGAACGGAATAGGCAAGCCTTTCTGTATCTATATGTACGCCCTGTTCATGTCTGAAGTTGCCGTCGACGTCACCACCGGTAAAGTTGAAGTC
>JAQUHN010000145.1 GCA_028683555.1 Geobacteraceae bacterium
TCTCTTCCTGCACGATCTCAGGAGTCGCCAGGTAATATTTATTAACCGTCTCCCGTCCCTGGAAATATACGTCCGGGTTCTGCGAAGAACCGCGCAATACCGGGTGGTCGGGAGAAAGGGAGCGGGCCCGATGTGCCGAAACCAAATCTTCGTCCAGCATGTCGCGCATATCGTCATAGGTCATCTCTTCAACTTTCTGAAGTTCGTGAGAAGTTCTGAAACCGTCGAAAAAATGGACAAACGGAACTCGCGAACGAAGCGTTGCCGACTGGGCAATCAGAGCGAAGTCCATTACCTCCTGAACATTGTTCGAGCAGAGCATTGCCCAACCCGTGGAGCGGCATGCCATAACGTCGGAATGATCGCCGAAGATGGAAAGGGCCTGGGCGGCAAGGGCACGTGCCGACACATGAAAAACGGTCGGAGTCAACTCGCCCGCAATCTTGAACATGTTGGGGATCATCAACAGCAATCCCTGGCTGGCCGTGAAGGTAGTTGTCAGCGCTCCGGCCTGTAGTGCACCATGAACAGCTCCGGCTGCGCCCCCCTCCGACTGCATTTCGCTTACCAGGGGCACCGTGCCCCAGATATTCTTTTCACCCTTGGCACTCTTTTCATCGGAAATTTCGCCCATGACCGAAGATGGCGTAATGGGATAAATCGCGATTACTTCGTTAGTTGCATGGGCTACATAGGCTGCGGCGGTGTTACCATCGATCGTAACCATTTTGCGTTTCATGCAAAACTCCTCCTTGAGTTGCTGTTATGACCATAAGTAGGTCAAATGTTGGGTCTCATGCGGCTTCATGAGCCGTCAGAGCTCGTTGCGACCCTCCAGGGCTCGCTGTACGGTGGCGGCATCCACATATTCAAGATCACCACCGATAGGCATGCCATGGGCCAGTCTTGTTACTTTAATATCGAGAGATTTGATGAGTCCGCTCAGGTAGAGCGCAGTTGCTTCACCCTCGACCGTGAAGTTTGTTGCCAGTACGATCTCACGAATTGCGGAACCTTCAAGACGCCGCAAAAGTTCCGTGACCTTAAGATCCCCCGGCATTACACCATTCAGCGGCGAAAGTGCGCCATGCAAGACATGGTATCGCCCCCGAAAAGCACCGCTCCGCTCAACCGCTAACAAATCCTGCGGCTCTTCAACAACGCACAGGATCGTCTCGTCTCGTGTCCCGGTGCAGATACAACAGGGATCATCTTCCGTAATTCCGAAACAGACCGAACAAAACCTGACACTGTTGCTTACCTCGAGCAGGCTCTCGGCTAACAATTCGCCCATCCGGGGCGATTTCAGAATATGAAAAGCAAGTCGTAACGCCGTCCTCTCACCGATTCCGGGCAACTTCTTCAGCTCACCGATAAGCCTGGTCAGGGATTGCGAAAAATGTATCATAACTATAAAAAAAATATAACCACTTTTTTATGAAAAGTAAAAAGGCATCAACCCTATTTTACATTGGCTAAAAAACCGCTGTTTTTGTGATGAATTTTGGAATATAACAATTTTTTACAAAGAGTAAAAGCATAAAATTTCGAAAGCCCTTATCCCTCTGTTTCCCAAGCATATTTCAGCAGCAAGAAACAACAAAGGCCCGAGAAGGCAGGACGTAACGGCCAACCTTAACGGGCCAATCGATGCGACATAGTGCGAAGCCGTTGCACGCGCGAGTACTTTTCTCAAAAAAGACCGGGGATATTCATGCCACCGGTAATCTTTCCCATTTCAGCGGCGACCTCGCTTTGAACCTTCTTAAGGGCCTCGTTAACAGCAGCCACAACAAGGTCCTGAAGCATCTCCACATCCTCGGGATCAACAGCTTCCTTACGAATCGACAGCGACAAAACTTGGTTCTTGCCATTCACAACAGCAGTAACAGCACCGCCACCAGCAGAGGCTTCGGCGGTCCGCTGAGCGGCTTCCTCCTGAAGGCGCGCCATCTTCTGCTGCATCTGCTGAGCCTGCTTCATTATCTGTGCTAACCCCTTGGACATCAGTCTGTTTCCTCCTTTGCATCAGGATCTTGCTCAATTGCGATTATTTCTCCGATTTTTGCGTCGAATATTTCGACAGCGGCCGTAACAAGCGGGTGCTTACGTGCATCCTCTTCTAATTTCTGTTGTCGTTCTGCCGCCTCAAGGCTTTTTTTTTCCTGCACGGTTGGCGGCAGCCCCCTGTTCTCACCCGCAAGAGGACTTAGCCGGACAGCAGGTTTTGCCTTGAAATAGCGCGCCGCCAGTTCCGTGACAGCAGCCAGCGAATCGGCATCTTGCATGCAGGTAAGGTGAAAGGACCCGGCAGGAAAACCAATCTCCACCTCATGTGCAGTAAATTGAAGGGGTCGGCCATGCTCCAGGATGGCACCCAGACTTTTTTTCTCCCTGTTAACAAATGCCACAAAACCCGACCAGCCTTCCTGGGCGGGTTCCGATGAGGAGGGTTTGCCAGAAGGCACCGTTGCCGCCGAAGCCTCTACGGCCCGTGCCACAAGCGGAGCCTTTGGCGGCGAAACAGGCGCTCTGGAAGCCGGTGCAGGAACACTTTTCCCAAGGTCATTTTCCAGAGACTTGAGTCGCCCGATAATCTCATCCACGGGAACAACCGGCACCAGTGTGCACATTTTCAGCAGAGCCATTTCCAGGATGAAACGGGTAAAACCGGAAAGAGCCATTTCCGTTTCAGCTTTAAGGAGAATGGATTGGCACCTCTGCAGTTGATCAAGGGTTGCCGTTACGGCTTGTGCCCGCACATCTTCCAGTTCACCCTCGGCCAGATCAAGAAGCTCAGCCGGGTTCACGGAAACCTTCACAATGATAAGATTTCTGAAGTGGTCGATGAGCTCCTGGCAGAAACTGCGCATGTTATAGCCGAAGGAGTCGACACGCGCCACAATGTCGAGAGAAGCCTGGCAGTCCCTGGCAAAGACCGCCCGGGAAGCCTCAAGCAGCATCCGCCGGTCCACAACACCCAGCAGAGCAACTACCTCATCATCGGCCACTGCATCACCACAGAATGCGAGGACCTGATCGAGGGTTGACAGGGAGTCCCGCATACTGCCGTCACCCTTGCGTGCAATAGCGGTGAGGGAAGCATCGCTGACCGTAACCTTTTCCTCGTTGACGATAGTGCGCAGTAGTTGGGCAATCCTGGGCAGCGGAATTCTTTTGAAGTCAAAACGCTGGCATCTGGACAGGATCGTGATAGGAACCTTGTGGGGTTCAGTTGTGGCAAAGATGAATTTTACATGGGGAGGAGGCTCTTCCAGCGTCTTGAGAAGCGCGTTGAAGGCACTGGTGGAAAGCATATGAACTTCATCAATGATGAAAATCTTGAAACGGCACCGGGAAGGGAGGTACTTGATATTCTCCCGGAGTTCACGAATATCCTCGACCCCGGTATTGGAAGCGCCATCGATTTCGAAAACATCCACGGAATTGCCGGCTGTTATTTCAAGGCAGGCAGGACACTCATTACAGGGTTCCGGGGCCGGACCCTTTTCACACTGGAGAGCCTTGGCAAGGATACGGGCAGCACTCGTCTTCCCAACACCGCGGGCACCGGTAAACAGGAAGGCATGGGCGACCCGACCGGACTCGATTGCATTCTGTAACGTCCGACAGACATGCTCCTGACCAATAAGGTCACCGAATGTCTGTGGTCGCCATTTTCTCGCTAAGACTAGGTACGACAAAGGTGGTATCGCCCCACTGCTGGCGGTTTCGAAATTTGCGGGAAAACCCTTGAAGATCAGGGTATGACAGAAACATCGATCCCGAACCCTGGTTTCATTTCCCGATACTTTCCGCTGCCCCGCTCTGTTTCAGAAAGTTCACTACAGCATCACCGCTGCATCTTCGAGCACGTGACGGGAAAATTTTTGGATGGGAAGTGGCCGGAACTCTTTACGGACACAGCTGATAGCTGGGCTGCCCCACGGCACACGGGGGTGGTTACTGCCGCTGCTTCCTTCCGGACCTGACGGAATTCATAACCTTCCGTTGCGTGGGACCCAGCTATCAGTTGTGTCCGTAAAACACGAAACAGGCACTATCCCGACCCGGCGCCGATACTCGGTCCAATGGCTCAAACATCCGGGATACTGCCTGCCTATCTGAAAAGCAATCCATCTCTTACAGGTAAATCTGGCGGAGAGAGAGGGATTTGAACCCTCGGTACGCTATTAACGCACACACGATTTCCAGTCGTGCTCCTTCAGCCGCTCGGACATCTCTCCGTGAACGGAAAATATATATGAATCATCGTCGGCTTGTAAAGATTTTTTTTCAGCGAATCGACATTCACAAGCGTCGGAGTCCCTCTTGGTCTTGCAGGCGCTTCTTTTATTTGCCTAATCAACACAAAAGAATTATGGTAAAACACGTAACGACTACCGGATGGAGCGCCAGAACCGTTCCCCAGAAAGAGGTATTGCCATGAGAAAGATCTTACTCGTACTGCTTACTATCTCGCTTGCCGCCCTCCCGAGCATATCGGCATTTGCAGCCGAGCCTGCGACAACAGCCACCGCACCGGAAGCTAGCGTCACAGCAACAAGCACCGAGCCGCAAACAAAAGCGGTAGCCGCAGAATCACCCGCACCGGCTTTGCCCGTCACAACGGAACAGAAGATCAAGATAGGCTTCATTGACATGGCCAAGGTTGCAAGTGACTCTTCCCCCGGCAAGGCAGCCTATGCCAAGGTCAAAGCAAAAACGGGAAACTACCAGAAACAGATCAAGTCCAAGGAGAGACAGCTGCAGAAACAAAAGGCCGCCATTGAAGCGCAACTGCCATCTCTCCAGCCGAGCCAGCGAGCGGCCAAAGCGAAAGATTTCCAGAAAAAACTGGAAAGTTTCCAGAAATTTCTGGAAAAAGCAGAAAAAGATGTTCGCACCAAGGAAGCAGAACTGCTGAAGGAACTGTATCAGTCGGTAGAGAAGTCAGCCGGAGATTACGGTAAAGCGAATGGATTTGCAGCCATTGTAATGCGAAAGGATCTCCTCTTCGTCGGCAACACTGTCGACATCCAGGATCTTACGGCGGAAATAATAAAGCAGCTAGACGGGACCTCTACGAAAAAGTAGTAACCGTAGATATTCGCATCGCGTGTCCTGCAACCCGGAGGACGATGGCAAAAGCTGGACATCGCGGCAGATTCAGCAAGAACCGAAGGTTTGCGACATGAACCCTGCTCTTTGCAGGCACCCGGACTGCTGCTAACGAAGGCCTATGCGCCTTAGCAGGAGACCGAGAAACTTGTTCACGGGATTTGCTCGGGAAAGAAACGGTATCAAGGGAGCTTTGCGTTTGCCGAACTCATTGAGCTTCTCGATGAGTTCGGAACTTCCTCCCCGAGTCATCCCTTGTCGAAATATCCGCAGTGCTTCGGCCCTATTTCCCGAAACCAGATAAATTTTCCCAAGGTTCAGATGATGCGCGGGGTTATTCGGCTCATGCTCCAGTGACTCCAGACAGAGCTCCACCCCCCGTGAAACCTGTCCCCGTTCTTTCGCAACGCAGTACCCCAGATAGGAGTACCACCCCTTATTGTCTTCAAGGGTCAGCGCTTTTTCAAGAGCAGCCAGGCCCGCAACGGAATTATCCATGGCTATGGCTCTTCGTGCACGCTCGAACACAAGCACTGCCTCTTGAGGCGCCAGCGGTTTCATCAAACCCTCCAAATCCACTACGCTACACGTGACGACTGCGCAAAAGCTTTCATACCGTCATATTTTGCAAAAACGTCACCTTCACATCGCCCAAGCACGTTTCTCAACTCGTTACACATTGTTTCTACCAGAGCCGAAAGCTCAGGATGTCACCCCGACATGGGTCCGAGCAAAAACCTGATGAGTGTAGGGGATGCATAGAAACACGTCAAGAACAAACATGCCATAACCATCCGGAATGTGACCGAAACAATACTATCAGCCGCTATTGACAACCGCCTAGATCGAACTACGCTTTGAAGAGGAGGAACTGCCTATGGGCAAGCATCTGGTTCTGATCGGGGGTGGACACGCCCACATGACAACGCTGCTGAATAGTGAGCAGGTGACAGCACGGGGTCACCGTGTGACACTGGTCAGCCCATCGACCTATCATTATTATTCCGGCATGGGTCCCGGTATGCTTGGCGGTTTTTACGAGCCTTCCCAGGTTCGTTTTCATGTCGCCAAAATGAGCCGGGACCGCGGAGTGGAATTCGTCCAAGACTCTGCCATCAGAATCAATCCTTGCGAAAAAACTATTCTCCTTCAGTCAGGGCAAAGTATCTCCTATGACGTTGCATCTTTCAACACCGGCAGCGAAGTTCGACTATCCCCCCTGGTGCAGAGTAATGAACACGTATTCCCGGTCAAACCGGTTCTGAACCTGTACAAAGCGCGCGCCGCCCTGCTGCGAGAGATCGAGAAGCGGCCGCTGGATATTGTCGTGGTGGGGGGAGGACCAGCTGGCGTTGAAGTCGCTGCAAATCTCTGGCGGCTTTTCCGTAACAGACCGAACCGGGCAAACATAACCCTGGTTGCGGGAACCGAACTCCTGCGGAATGCCCCCGAACGAATCCGCCACTTGGCACTGAAGTCTCTGTCAAAGAAAAACATCCGGTTACGGGTCGGTGTACGGGGGGAAAATCTTGAAAAAGGTTGCCTGACGCTCTCGGACGGCAGCCGCAGCTATTATGATTTTGCCTTTATTGCCACAGGCATCAAACCTTCTCATCTTTTCAAAAATTCCGCTCTGCCGACAGGAGCAGATGGCGGCATGCTCGTCAATGACTTTCTCCAAAGCACCGCACATCCGGAACTTTTCGGCGGTGGCGACTGCATCTCGCTGGACAGATTTCCACTGGCCAAGGTCGGAGTCTATGCCGTCCGACAGAACCCCATCCTCTTCCACAATCTGGTAGCCAAACTGGAAGACACGGAACTGCACGCTTTCAACCCCGGCCCACCCTATATGCTGATTCTTAACATGGGCGACGCAAGGGGACTACTCTGGAAAAGGTCCATAACCTTGAATGGAAAACTTTCCTTTTTTCTGAAAGATTTTATCGATCGCCGCTTCATGAAGAAATTCCAGGTTTCGGGAGAAAGAACAGGGTCCTCCCCTGAGGCAGTGTCAGAGTGAAAGGAGCCGCGCGTGGCAATCACGGACTATTTCCGCAAAATAGCAACCCGCTCTTCCGCTGAAGTAAGAAAACTCATCGAAACGAAAGGCCCGGACGAGTATTCACTCATCGATGTGCGGCAGCCAGACGAATACAAACGAGGCCATTTGCCTGGAGCAAAACTCATCCCGCTTGACGACATCCCTGACCGCCTTGGAGAACTGGAACCGGACAAGCCGACGATCGTCTATTGCGCTGCCGGAGTAAGGAGTCGGGCTGCCACCTCAATCCTGACTCGGGCCGGTTTTTCCGAAGCATACAGCATGGATGGAGGTATCCGCGCCTGGAAGGGACTGGTGGCTGAAGAGCTTCCCGAAACCGGGATGACATGGTTCCGCTCGGCCCGGAATGCGGAAGAATTGATCGGTCTGGCCTGGCTTCTCGAGGAAGGGATGCGTTCATTTTACCTGGAGATTGCAACAGCATTGGACAAGAAAGAAGAAACTCACCTGTTCCTGGAACTCGCCGGCGCCGAACATCATCATGAAAATGCCCTATTGAAACTCTATCGGCAGCTTTCCGGCCAGGATGCCGGGGAAAACTTTCCAGCAGATGTACTGCACGAGCAGCAGCAGGAAAGCTATCTTGAGGGAGGGGTGCCGCTGGGAGAGGCACTTGCCTGGGCCGGGGGGAAAAGTGGCAAAGAGATTCTCGAGTTTGCCATGTCTCTCGAGGTGGGTTCCTATGACCGGTATCTCGCACTTCGTGAACAGTTCCAAGACGAAAGGTCCCGCGAAGTCTTCGGTCTCTTGGCAGCAGAAGAGAAGGCCCACCTAAAGAGACTGACCGGGCTGTTCGAAAAGAGTCCGGACTGAGCACGGCACACCTGAACTGTTTCCAGGGCTGAGAATAAAAATAACCAGCCTGGAAGAATATCAAAAGGAACGACAAAAGAAGGAGAAGAAGAAAGGTTACCCGCCCCCATGGGTGCAAAAATTTTGCACCACACGAAAATTCACCAGGCTGCCGAATAGTATGAACCGTTGGCGGAGCGGTTGATACAAAATCTCTTGCAAACTGGGCAAAGCGAAAATAACGTCTTTTGACCAACAAGCCGGTTTCAATCTGGAAACATCATGAAAGTGCTGTTCCAGCCAGGCCCCTGCCGGCACTTTGCGAGCAGAAACAAGTTGGATATTGTCAGAAATTCAACAAGAGGAAACCGTCTGCCACTTACTTGAGCAACACAGGGACAACAGAGTCGTCCAGTGTCACAATGTACATGAGCATTGCTGCCAGCATCAAGGCAACGGCAAACCATACCTTCCAGTTCCTGTGCAATGCTCTGCTGTTCTTCTCTTCTTTGTGCATCTGAGTTATTCCTTTCCAGTAAAAGGATGTTTCGACAGCAATCGCTGCTGCCCAAAGGAAAAAGTTCCCCCGCAAAGCATTACCCGTGCAGTAACAGGAGCAACCCCTTGCTCGCGGCTGAAACATTGTACTGGGCCCCGATAAGCCCATAGAGTTGCAACACCTCCACCAGACCATGAAAAACCAGGCCCATCCCCATGGCCGAGACAAAGAAACCAACCAGGCGCGTTGCCGCATCAATGCCCTTGGCGCCAATTTTGCCGAGGATCGCATGGGCATAGATCAGTGAGAAGTAGATGACGACCATGGTTGCAACAATGGCCAACACAATGGCGGTCATATGACCAAGGTTGGCTACCGGATTTTTAACCATTGACGACATACCCAGAACCGTTGCCAAGGCACCCGGTCCAAACATTATGGGAATCGCCAAGGGCACGAAAGCGCTATCCCCCCCGTTCTGGCCGCTGTCCCCGCCCGGAGTGGAGAACATCCCTTCGGCAGAAGAGGGAAGGAACATCTCGAAACCAATGCGGATAAGTATTATTCCGCCAACGATACGAACCATACTGAGCGGAACAGCGAATATCTTAAGCACGAATGTTCCGAAAAGCGTGAAAAAGAGCATCATCAGCAAAGCGTAGCAGCAGGACCGTCGTGCAACCTGCCGATGCGCCTTCTCATCCTGTCCCTCCAGCAGTTTCAGGAAAACCGGAATCGACTCCAGCGGGTTAATCATGGCCAGAAGGGTTGTAAACGTTACCAGAAAAAGTGTCGGCACCTGCTCCATATCCGTCCTCACAGTTCAAAAGTAGCTACTGGTTGCTTGGCGCACCTTAAGGCCGCCACCATGGTTCCCAACTGGGCGATAACAAGCCGGAAGGAACACACCGGCACCGAAAAGCTACCGACAATCCGTAAGGCTATGGAACGACATAACCCTTACGCGCAAAACTGTATCATGGGAAGTTAATTTTATCCAGCAATGCTTGTATTAATAGCATCCCGTTCAGTCAGTTCGCCGCATTAATTCCGAGGTGTTTTGGCTCCGGATTAGGCAACAAGACGCAGGCATAGCATTAAATCGCAACGTAGCCAGAGGCTAAAAGGATTGGAATCGAAGAAAGGAATTATCGGTGCGGGACA
>JAQUHN010000146.1 GCA_028683555.1 Geobacteraceae bacterium
CTCAACAAAAAACGGGTTTTGTTGGTGGACATTTGAAAAATGATATTTCCAAAAGGGAGCGACAAGATAAGGGAAAGCAGCAAGCGGAAATATTTTTGACAAATGATGATAAGGTATGAAACCGACAGCACCTCGCATCTGTCAATGCTGCCGGTTTCATGAATGATGAGGATTAATAGGAATATTAATGCTGAAAGGAACCACCAACCAGGGTTGCGGTTACACTACCGACCTTTACCTTGGTCTTCATTTTCACCGGAAGGAGACGACTGTCATCGGTCAACCAGATGAACATTTCCCCCTTTTTATCCATGATCCCCTCGGAATGCATGAGCGGTCTGATAACAATGGTATCAAAGGTTCCGAGTTTTGTTTTGATTTTTTCCTTACGGAGCACTTGAACCTCGACTTTCCAGATTTTCATATTGTCAAGAATCGTCAGAAACACTGATTTACCCACTTCCAGCTTGAGAGTTCTTACGAAATAGAAACTGGACAAGGTATCCAAGGTAGAGGAAGAAATGGGTATTTCTCGCTTGTCATTATTAAGGTTATCCTTGTAATGGGCCATTCCCTGGGAATGGTTAAAATGAATTTCCTTGTCCCGGCGATGGCTTCCCTCTCGTATTTTCAGGGAATATGATTTCGGCAAACCTATCTTGCTGTCAGGATTTGAACTCAACACCGATTCGATCCGATCTTCAACCGGAAAAAATACAGATATCCAGTCTGCGGAACGGGCAATGGAAACTATGCGGGTTTCCCCCTTTTCGATAAAAATCTCCTGGGTGGCAGTTCCCGCCTTGATGCCGGTCCAGGTCAAGTCATAGACCAGCTTTTCAGGAACGGTAAATGCCGCGGCATTGCCACGGGGGAATAATGAAGTGATCAAGAGAAGCGCAAAAAGCGTCAACCCTGTACGGTTAATGACAGAACTTCCGAAAAAGAACCTTTTGATATTCATACAACTATCTCCTTTTGAAAGCGAAGCAATATTTCTGCTGTAAAAATGAAATCTCTATTACCTCTTTGCAGTTTTACTTATTCAAGGCCAAATCGAATAAAAGTGCTGTGACAAGAACTATGGCGCTAAAACTGCTCACCAGGGTTTCACCTGGAATAATTATATGCGGTTGAAGTTACTCGTTTCTTTGCTATAGTTTTAACGATTTTCCACGTGATTCCATAAAAGGAGATACGCACATGAAATTAGCTGAGGTAAAACAAATTGCAAAAGATCGCGGATTGCAGGTTAGAAATCTGAAAAAAGCCGACCTCATCAGGTCAATTCAACTGAGTGAAGGTAATAATGACTGTTACAACACCGATTCGGCCGAATCATGCGGCCAGGATTCCTGCCTTTGGCGCGATGATTGCCAATGATCCCCATCCGCTTTATTCTTTCACAGAACTTCTTACCAACTCGATGACTGTTATCTCGGGGGGCGCCAGAAACCGCAACGGCGGCCCCCAAGTACCTGTCCCCCTGCTAATATAGAGTCGGTAACAATCCATAATCATGGTCAAGCCGGTTTTTACCGGATAGAACAGATAGGTAACCATCCCGAACGGGAATATCTGCCCCTTGTGGACATGCCCCGACAACTGCAGATCAAACGACCCGACGCTCCCTTTGTTGACAAGCGGTCGATGTTTCAGCAGCAGAACGAATTGCCCGGGTGGTACCTGCTTCAGGACCTTTTCTTCGGGGATCCCGCTGCTGCCGAATCTCATTCCGGCAGGATCGTCCACGCCAACGACAGCAATCAATCCGCCAATATCGCGCGCCTCCCCCTGGAGAACAACAAAACCTGCGCGATTCATAAAGCTCAGGGAATTTTCGATCCCGGCATAATACTCGTGGTTGCCGGTAACTGCAAATTTACCGAAACGGGGACGCACTTTTACCAAAGCATCCGCCAAGGTCGCCATTCCATCCGTTTGCCCGTCTATCAGATCACCGGTCGAAACCAGCAAATCAGGCTGCACCTTTTCAATTTCACGCACAATCCTCGCCAGCCTTTTCTGCTGAACGACAAGCCCCAGGTGAACATCGGAAATCTGAGCAATTTTCAATGATTTGACGGTTGCAGGAAGTTTGGTTGTTGGAATGACAACATTTTCCACGCCCACGGCAAGGGCCTCATGATAGGCATAGCAGGAAATCACCAGCGCTAGGGCACTGGCAAGGATAAAAGCGTGTCGACCGGCCAAATACGGCAGACAGTCTCGTTGCACCCCCCACCCAATGCAGCGAACAACCAAACCACCGAGATCAATCGCCAGCATGACAACGAAAAACAGGAACAGGAATCCCATCCATAGATAACCCGCATAAGCAAGAGGAACGGCGACCGATCCGAATCCGGACCTTTCCAGTAAGCGGACAAACAGCGGGGCAAAGATCATTACCAGCATACCCGCAATTACGAAACAAGCTCCCGGCAGCGGAAGCGGGAATGCTGCGCTGAGTTTGCGGTAGGCATAAAAGTGCATCCCGCTATAGAGAAAGAAGAATAGTGCCAGAAAAAGACTCATCAGATCAAACTCCTCACATGATCATTCGTGACGGTCTGTTTGCAACAATACGAAAAGACAGTGTACAGCACCCCCGTCTCGCTACCGTGTGTAGTCTGTATACAGCTGATCAGCTTCTTTTTCATTCAGAATAATGCCTTCGCGCTCCAGCAGTTCCCCTGTAGCTTTCCACAATTGGCCGATTGCAATGGTATACTCAGCCCGGGCCCGTATCTGGTTGGTCTGGGCCGCAACCAGATCATTCTGGACATCAACCAGTTCCTTGGTGGTGGCAAGCCCCACCTCGTTTTTCTTGATATAGGCTCGCAGTCGTTCCTCGGCATAGGCAAGACCGCGATCGGCGACATCTAGCTGCAGGAAGTTGGCCGTGATTCCGCGAATTGCGATTCTGACATCATTTCTGATGGTATCTTCGAGAGACTTGAGCTGCACCTGCGCCTGCTCCGAGAGAAGCCGGCTCTTGATGAAATCGTTTTTCGCCTCCCGATTGCCGAGGGGATAGCTGAATTGCAGCCCGACCTCCCAGACCGGATAATCGGCAGACCCGACTTTTTTCATGTCACGGCCAAAATCTCTTTCAAGTCCGGTTACGGCTGTGTTGGCAATGAAGGTGAGGTCCGGCATGATCCTGTTATGGGCCACACGCGACTGCAGGTCCAAGGTCTGCAGTGCCACCCGTTGTGCCAGCAGGTCGGGACGTTGCGAAAGAGCCAGACTAATTGCCTCATTTTCCTCGACCGGATACTTTTCGCGTGTGGGAGGATCGACAGGGTCCAGGTTCTGATTTCCTTCTGTCTGCAGCAAGATTCTCACAACATCCTTTTGATCCAGCAACAGCTTTTCCGCGTCAATCAACTCTTTTTCCCGTGTCGCAACCCCGAACTCAGCATTCAGAACTTCCATGGCCGGAAGAACCCCTGCCCGCACCCTGCCCTTGGTGTCCTCCAGGATCTTTTGAGCAAGAGTGAGAGCGGTCTTTTTCGCTGCCAGATTTTCCTTGAGACTATACAAGGTAAAGTAAGCAGTCCTGACCCTGGTCACGACATCAATAAGCTTGCTTTTGAACTGGTCGAGCGATGCCGCCTTATTGTTCACCGCCACCGCAATACCCAACTCGGTCGCCTCCCTGCCGAAATTTTTGAGAAGCGGCTGGGAATAGCTGAGCGTCAGTTGGGACTGCCAGTATTCATCAAGAAATCCGCGGCTACTGTCGGCATTGTTGCGGTTCCAAAGGTTGGTAAAGAAAAGCCCCAAGTTACCGCCGATGGGTACGAGCTGGTTAATTCCCGCATCTGCCTGGAAGTTCTTCTGCCTACTGATACTGGCACCTGACAGCAGAGTACTGGCCGACTGGGTGGTCGATTGCTGATAATTGGTGGAAATGCTGAAGAATGGGTCGTAGATGCCGCGGTTCTTTCTGATGTCAGCTTCATCCATGGCAGGGTTGTAGAGCTCGGCCCTGACCTCAAGGTTCTTCTCGAGCGCCATCCTGATAGCTTCTTTCAATGTCAGGCTGACGACATCTTCCCCGGCATGGGCGTATCCGGCCAAGCCCACACCAAACCAGACCAGCGGCAAAACCAGGAACAGCAGCCGAAAACAATACGAAGACATCGGAAATCCTTTCTGATAAGAACTGAACACGGTACCGCTACTCGTAGCGCAGCGCCTCGATGGGGTTCATTGAAGCAGCTTTGCGGGCTGGGTAGAAGCCGAAGAAAATTCCAACTGCACCGGAAAAACCAAAGGCCAGGACAATTGCCTGTAAGGATATCAGCGTCGGCCATTCAAAAACCACTGAAACCAGCTTGGCTCCGCCTACCCCCAGCAACATGCCGATGATTCCACCGATAAGAGTCATTAATACCGCCTCGGTAAGAAACTGCAGCAGGATATCCCGCTCCGTGGCGCCAATTGCCATACGAATGCCGATTTCCCTGGTCCGCTCAGTTACGGAAACCAGCATGATATTCATGATGCCGATCCCACCTACGATCAGCGATATGGACGCCACTGCGCCGAGCAACAGTGACATTGCTTTTGACGACTGCTCCGCAACATCCAGTAACTCTGTCAGGTTACGCACGGTAAAATCGGCATCACGACTGGGTCCCACCCGGTGTCGTTGAGCAAGCAGCGTATTCACCTGCTCTTCGGCCCGATCAAGATCCTGTTCGCTTTTAGCCTGGATCATGATCGCCGCAACCGAATTTGGAAATTGGCTGCCAAACAGTTTTCGCTGCGCCGTCCGAAGCGGTACAAAGAGAATATCGTCCTGGTCTGCGCCTTGGGGAGATCGTCCTTTCCTGGCCATGACGCCGACCACCATAAAGGGGATTTTTTTAACACGAACAATTTTCCCAACAGGATTTTCGGAACCGAACAGGGTATCAGCCACAGTGCTGCCTATCAGGCAGTTTTTGGTCGCGCCTTCCACGTCTGATTGAACAATTTTTCTCCCATCAACCACCGGCCAGTCCCGTACCGAAAAATACTCCGGCGTTATTCCCATCACCGCTGTGGACCAGTTCATATTACCGTAGACAACCTGTGCACCGCCCCGTACGATTGGGGCGGCAAGTGCCACCGACGGACACTCCGCGACAATTGCCTTTGCATCCTCATAGGTTAGAGTTGGTGTACTGCCGTGACCAAGCCGGATGCCACCGCTCGTTCTCGAACCGGGCAGAACGAGCAAAATATTGCTGCCGATGCTGGCAATCTGGTCGGAGATTATCTTGCTGGCCCCGGAACCGATTGCAATCATGGCAATAACTGCGGCAATGCCGATAATAATACCGAGCATGGTTAGAAACGAACGCATTTTGTTGGTCCGCAGCGCTCGCAAAGCAATTTTGAGGCTAAGCAGGAATTCAATCACAGCTGCCCCCCAACCTGCTCAGCATCCGCCTGGTGGGCGACCACAGTGTCGGAAAGAATCCGTCCGTCGCGAAACACCACATTTCGCTTGGTAAAAGCGGCAATTTCCTGCTCATGGGTAACCATGATGATAGTGCTTCCCTGCCTGTTCAGTTTCTGAAAAATTGCCATAATCTCAACGCTGGTGACCGAATCCAGATTGCCGGTCGGTTCATCCGCCAGGATAATGGCAGGCTCGTTGACCAGGGCACGCGCAATAGCAACCCGCTGCTGCTGGCCACCCGAAAGCTGGTTGCCGGTATGTCCCGCACGATCAGCGAGCCCGACAAGGGCCAAGGCGGCCATGGCCCGTTCTCGCCGCTTCGCGGCGGAAACCCTGCCATAGATAAGTGGAAGCTCGACATTTTCCAACGCCGAAGTTCTGGCCAACAGGTTGAACCCCTGGAAGACAAAACCGACTTTTTTGTTGCGCACCTCTGCCAGCTCGCTTTTCGACAATTCGCGAACATTTTCTCCCTGCAGCCAGTAGCTGCCGGATGTCGGCATATCCAGACAGCCCAGTATGTTCATGAAAGTCGATTTGCCGCTCCCGGAAGCGCCCATAATTGCGACAAAATCACCCCTTTGAACATCCAGAGAGACATCTTTCAGAGCCTCCACTCGTTGTTCGCCCATACTGTAAACCTTGTTAACGGCTTCTGCCCGAACAATACTATCTCCCATTTAGAACCTCGGCCCCATCGCCCCACCTGCGGTGCCCGCTTTCTTCTTGGGCAGAACCTGTTCGACAATAATCTCCTGACCCTGATGCAACTCTCCGGCAACCAGTTCCACATGCGAATCGTCGATGGTTCCGATTCGTACTGAAACCGGAACGGCTTTACCCTCTTTCAGTACAAACACCTTTTGACCATTAGACGCCCCAGAACTGCGCTTCTTGCTTGACGACGCCTGCATCGCTGATTCTCCGGCTGTCTCCGGCTTGAACCGCAAGGCAGTGCTCGGAATTTTCAGTACATCATCTTTTCTCGTCACTTCGATGCTCACGTTGGCAGTCATACCGGGATTGAGCTTTAAATCTTTGTTTTCAACGGTAATGACAACGTCGTAGGTTACCACATTCTGGGTGATTATCGGAGCAATTCTGACCTGTGACACGACGCCCCTGAATTGCATCTCAGGATAGGCATCAACGGTAAAAACTGCAGGTTGTCCGACCTTGACCTTGCCGATATCGGCTTCATCGACACTGGTATTGATCTGCATCTTAGTCAGATCCTGTGCTATGGTAAATAGAGTCGGCGTCTGGAATGATGCGGCAACAGTCTGGCCGACATCAACATTCCTCGATACGACAACACCGTCCACGGGAGAACGTATCGTCGAGTAACGCAGATTGGTCTGTGCCTGCAGAAACGAACCACGGGTCTGCTGGACACTACCCTCGGCTGCTTTTACGGCGGCCACAGCCTCCTGGTAGTTGGTCTCCGCGGAATCATAATCTCCTTGGGATACAATTCCGTCTTTCAGCAACTGCTTGTTTCTCTCCATCGTTCTCCTGGCGTCGGTTACAAGAGCTTTAGCCTTCATCAGGTTAGCGGTGGCAACCTGAAGGCTTCCCTGGCTCTGCTCAACTTGGGAGTTGAAGATGGCAGGGTCAATCTGGGCGATTACCTGTCCTTTTTTTACCAGAGAATTGTAATCGACAAAGAGAGTCTGGATAGTACCCGATACCTGGGTTCCAACCTGAACGGTGGTAACTGCATTGAGGGTGCCGGTTGCAGAAACCGTGGCGACCACAGACCCCCGCTCCACCATGACGGTTTTATATTCTGGAGGAGACTTCTTTACAAAAAGAAAATACACTCCCCCTGCCAAGAGGCAAAGAGAGATAACCGATACGAGCAAAATCTTCTTCATGTGGATATCCCTGAAATATTTATTGATGTGGGCAATTGTTCACTTCCTGGTTTCATTGTCAAGGGCAAAAGCTCCGAGACCGGCCGTTTTACTTATCGTACGGAGCCGACGATGGTTGACGTAGAGAAGTGTCTTGCGGAAACATAATTAGTTTGGTTCAGGAAACTCCGGATTCGATACAGGTCCTTCCGAAAAGATGATGAGCGATTCAGGGAAAAATCCCAGCCCGGACCTTGCCGGCAGTTTCCGGATGGAAACCAATTATTTTATAGCTGAGAAACAAGGCTTGCAACAGTTCTCATTTAGGCCGCCAGAATCAGATAAATTGCGCGGCGATCCGTATCTGGTTGAGTTATTATCTCACATCAAGCCGTATATATTGTTTACATTCTTTTCAAAGAAGATAAATTAGGTTACTGTACAAAAGATAAGGCTGGAAATACCGAATTATTCTTCATCAAGGGTAAAGACCCGGTACGGTATCACGCTGAATCTTTATGAAAACCCGACGCTTTGCCATACCCGACATCCATGGATGTGCGCACACTTTTGCCGCCTTGCTGCATGACGTGCTCAAAATAAAACCAGCCGACACGCTGTACCTTCTGGGTGACTATATAGATCGTGGCCCCAGAAGCAAGGAAGTTATCGACCAGATTTTCGAACTCCAGAACAAAGGCTTTTCCATCTACCCTATTCGCGGCAATCACGATGACATGCTCCTTCGTGCCTGCGGCAACCTGGACTATTTTCGCATCTGGACATTAAACGGCGGCAATGCAGCGCTGGAAAGCTTTGCCGTTGACGAGCCATGCGCGATCCCCCTTTCCTATCAAAGGTTTTTCGACGCACTACCCTATTATCTTGAACTTGAGGAGTACATCCTGGTTCATGCCGGCTTGAACTTCCAGACAGACGATCCTTTCAGCGACAGGGAAGCGATGCTCTGGACCCGATCCCGTCAAGTAGACTACGAACGTATCGGCACAAAGAAGATTATTACCGGCCACACTCCGGTATCAAGAGAGACGATCAAACACTCTCTGGCTTCCAAACTGATTCTCCTTGATAATGGCTGTGTTTACGCATCGTCCGAACAGTTTGGGACGTTAACCGCATTGGACCTGGACAATTTGTCACTCTATTTTCAGAAAAACATTGATTGACCAGCAACAGGAGGAGGCACGTTTCATGAATCATTACAAGAAGGAGCTTTGGTTCGAGATCAGTAAAAGAAGAGACTTTATCAACATCACTTCACAGGTTCGGGAATGTCTGCAGGAAAGCGGCATCAAGGAAGGACTGCTCCTCTGCAATGCTATGCATATAACCGCAAGCGTTTTCATTAATGATGACGAACCTGGTCTGCACTTGGACTTTGAGGAATGGCTGGAAATGCTGGCTCCGGAAAGGCCCTATTCCCAGTACCACCACAACGGTTGCGAAGACAACGCCGATGCCCACCTGAAGAGGACAATAATGGGCCGCGAAGTGGTGGTTGCGGTCACTGATTACGATCTGGATCTCGGACCATGGGAGCAGATTTTCTACGGCGATTTCGACGGCAAGAGAAAAAAACGGGTTCTGGTAAAAATTATCGGCGAATAACAACCCTTCAGAGCAACCTAGAGCTGCTTCGTTGCTTTCCAGCAGCGATATTTTCTGACCAGTTCAACCGGGTGGTAGGAAAGCTTTGATTTTCGCAGCGCAGGCTCTCCGAGATCCTGTTCACGATTGACAAACGGGCAATCGACAAAACAGTGGCGATTGAACTCCTGATCAACAACCTGATACAGTCCATCGAGAAAGGGGTCTGCCTTTTCAAAGTGACAGACAGATGTCATGGAATTCAGCTTTTCACCAAGAGCGTAAGCTTTTACCCTACCTTTAATGACTACCACAACTCCCTCAAGCCCTAACAGAGCAGCTTTGTCAAGCCCCTCTGCAGCAGCAGCGACTTCTGGCTCCAAGGATCGGCTATCGAGAGTGGATCGCACCTGTCGCCACTCCTCAAGCAGGTTTAGAGCTTCGCCATAATACCTTTCTGAATACCTGTCGACAACGAAAGTGTGTCGACTCGAAAAATAATTCACCCGATTCTTTTTTTTGTGATAACGGTTTCCGGCAAGTGTCTCCAAATCTAGCCTGTTGTACAGATAGTCGAAAGCGTCACGATCTTCGACGAACTCCAACCCCTGCCGGTTTTTGAGATAAGTACCGACAAAGACATCATCGGCCCCATACAGGGTCAGTCCAGCAGAAAAGAGAAAATCCAACGTGCCCGCGACATCTCC
>JAQUHN010000147.1 GCA_028683555.1 Geobacteraceae bacterium
ATCCGGATGAAAAGGTAAGGAACTTTTTGCGACAAGCCAGTGCTGCTTCAAGGATACCGCATATTGCGGCACCTTACCAGTCAAGCGGATTAATACCCAGACGTCGCAGCATGGTAATCAACTGGATGAGCGGCAGACCGATCAAGGCGGTGAAGTCCGTGCCTTCCAGTTTCTCCATCAGGGCAATGCCCAACCCCTCGATCATGAACGAACCTGCGCAATCAAGGGGATTTTCGCGACGGATATAATTTCGTATTTCATCGTCGGCAAGGGTGCGCAGAGTAACGGTAAAGGGGACGCAGCAGGTCAGGTTTTCGCCGGTTACCGTATCGGCCACGGCAAGGCCGGTATAAAAAGTATGGCTGGCACCGGACATGCGCCGCAACTGCTGAAAGGCTTTTTCGGCAGTTCCCGGCTTGCCGACGATTTCGCCGTCGGCCACGAACACCTGATCGGAGCCGATGATGACTGCGCCGGGGAAGTCGTCCGCCAGAGACAAGGCCTTGCCGAGGGCCAGTCGCTGCACCAGGTCGGCTGGTTCGTCGTGCTGTTCGATTTGTTCGTCGAAACGCGGTGCTGCCGCCGCAAAGGGAATACCGAGCCTCTCCAGAAGCTCCCGGCGATACGGCGAGGTGGAGGCAAGAACGATCTTTTTCATCAATCCTCCGGGGCTCGAAACAACGGCAGTTCCAGCAGTCCGGGGACAGAATTGATCAGGTAGTCGGCATCGACGATCTCCTGCCGATCGCCGTAGCCGAAGGTACAGCCGATCGTTACCATGCCGGCCGCTTTGCCGGCAGCAATATCGTTGATACTATCGCCAACCATGGCGGCCCGCCGCGGGGCAATGTTGAGGTCGTGAAGAACCTTGAGCAACGGTTCCGGCGAAGGTTTGCGTTCCGCGAGGGAATCAGCACCGATAACAGCGGCAAAGAAACCGTCCGCCCCAAGAGTTTGCAGAACCTTGGTGCAGAGGGCAACATTCTTGTTGGAAACCACCGCCAGGGTCTTTCCTGCGTCGTGCAGGGCGGTCAGCGTTGCCATGGCTCCCGGATAGAGACGGGTCCGATCGACGATATGTTCTTCATTATAAACCAGAAAATGGGAAAGTCCCTGCTCGATCTCGTCCGGCGTTGCATCCGGCATGGCCCGCTCCACCAGCCGGCGGGCGCCCTGCCCCACATAGCCCCGCACCTGCTCACGGGTTGCCGCAGCTCTGCCCAGCAACAGCAGCATATGATTGGTTGCATTGGTCAGATCATCGAGAGAATCGATCAGGGTACCGTCAAGATCGAAGATTATCAGGTCGATATTTTTCATAAATTCACGAGAGATGTGACAGTTCAAGGTTCAAGGTTAAAGGTTAAAGAGTCGAGGAGCGAGGTTCGAGGTTCGAGGATAAAGGATAAAGGTTATAGGAACGATGAACAAAGATTGAAATTTTAGCTTCGGAGCTTAACCTCGATCCTGCTACTCTTTGCAACGAAAGCCTTCCGCATGGTCAATATGCAAAAAAGCCGGAGACAAAGGATTCCCTCTCCATCTCCGGCCCGTACAATCACCTTCATACTTCTTCTGCCATACGCATTCCTTACCCTTGCTACTCCCACTCGATGGTTGAAGGCGGCTTCTGGCTGATGTCGTACACCACCCGGTTCACGCCCTTCACCTCGTTGATGATCCGCGAAGAGATGCTTCCCAGCAGCTCATAGGGAAGTTTGACCCAGTCGGCGGTCATGCCATCCAGCGAATTGACCGCCCGCAGTGCCACGGTGTAATCGTAGGTCCGCGCATCTCCCATAACGCCGACTGTCCTGACCGGCAACAGCACGGCAAAGGATTGCCAGATATCGCGATACAGGCCGGCCTTGCGGATCTCGTCGAGAACGACCGCGTCCGCTTCGCGGAGGATCTCCAACCGCTCGGCAGTCACCTCGCCGATGCAGCGGATAGCCAGGCCCGGTCCGGGGAAGGGCTGGCGATGGATCACTTCATCGGGCATACCAAGTTCGCGGCCGAGCAGTCGCACTTCGTCCTTGAACAGTTCGCGCACCGGCTCGAGAAGCTTGAGATTCATCTTCTCCGGCAAGCCGCCCACGTTGTGGTGGCTCTTGATCACCGCCGACGGTCCCTTGATGGAAACGGACTCGATCACGTCCGGATAGAGGGTTCCCTGGGCCAGGTAGTCTACCTTACCCAGCTTTTTCGCCTCTTCCTCGAACAGGTAGATGAATTCGTTGCCGATGATCTTGCGCTTCTGCTCGGGATCGGTGATACCGTTGAGTTTGTCAAGAAAACGGTCAGTTGCATCAACATACTTCAGGTTGATCTTGAAGTGCTTACAGAAAAGGTTGACCACTTTCTCCGCCTCGCCCTTGCGCAGCAGGCCATTATTGACAAAAACGCAGGTGAGCTGGTCGCCGATGGCCCGATGGATGAGAACCGCCACCACGGAGGAATCGACACCGCCGGACAGACCACAGATCACCCTGCCGTCACCAACCTTGCGGCGGATATCTTCCACCTCGGTCTCGATGAAGCTGGCCATGGTCCAGACGGGACGACACTCACAGACCGTAAACAGGAAATTGCCGAGCATTTCGGCACCCCGTGGGGTATGGACCACCTCGGGATGGAATTGAACACCGTAGAATCCCCGCTCGGCATTTTTCATGGCCGCCACCGGGCAATGCTCGGTATGGGCGATGCGCTGGAAGCCGTCGGGCATGGCGTCGATCCTGTCACCGTGGGACATCCAGACTTCGGCCCGGCCGTCAAATCCGGAAAAGAGATCTGCCACATCGTCAAGGTCCATCATGGCACGGCCATATTCACGCTTCTCGGAGCGCTCCACCTTGCCGCCCAACTGGTGAGTCATGAGCTGCATCCCGTAGCAGATACCGAGGATCGGTATCCCCAACTCGTAGATAGCGGGGTCCGAGTGCGGAGCGTCCGTATCATACACACTGGAAGGCCCGCCGGAAAGGATGATACCCTTCGGCGAGTACTCACGGATCTTGTCGATGGAAATATTGTACGGATGGATTTCGCTGTAGACACTCTGCTCCCTGACGCGACGGGCAATCAACTGCGTCACTTGGGAACCGAAATCGAGAATCAGTATCTTTTCACTATGGATATCTTCGGACATGTTTAGTTCTCTACCCGGTAATTCGGGGCTTCCTTGGTTATTATAACATCGTGGACATGGGACTCTTTCAGGCCCGCGCCGGTAATCCTGACAAAACGGCGCTTCTGCTGCAGCTCCTTGATGGTGCGGCAACCGGTGTAACCCATGCCGGCCCGGATGCCACCCATGAGCTGGTGGATCGTGGCCGACAGAGGACCACGCATCGGTACCCGTCCTTCAATACCTTCCGGAACCAGCTTTGTTTCCAGTTCCACATCCGCCTGGAAGTAACGATCCTTGCTGCCGCGTTTCATGGCGCCGATGGAACCCATGCCGCGGTAGGTCTTGTAGGCACGACCCTGGAACAGGATGGTATCACCGGGAGACTCTTCGGTCCCGGCGAACAGGGAACCGATCATGACTACATCGGCACCGGCGGCGATTGCCTTGGTGATGTCGCCGGAATACTTGACGCCCCCGTCGGCGATGACCGGAATATTGTACTGTCTTGCCACGCGGGCACACTCGCTGATTGCAGTAACCTGCGGCACGCCGACACCGGCAACCACTCGCGTGGTACAGATGGAACCGGGACCGATGCCGACCTTGATGGCATCGACACCAGCCGTAATGAGGGCCTCGGCGGCCTCGGCCGTGGCAATATTACCGGCGACCAGGTCCATCGAAGGAAAATTAGCTTTGATGGTTTTCACGGCATCGATAACCATCTGGGAAAAACCGTGGGCGGTATCCACCACGATCAGGTCGACACCGGCCTTGACCAGGGCGTCAACTCGAGCCTCCATGTCACCAGAAGGTCCCACGGCAGCGCCGACCCGAAGGCGACCCAGGCTGTCTTTGCAGGCATTGGGATACTTCTTGATCTTCTCGATATCCTTGATGGTGATGAGTCCCTTGAGATTCCGTTCATCATCGACTACCAGCAATTTTTCCACCCGGGTATGCTTCAGCAGCTCCTTGGCTTCTTCGAGGGTCGTGCCAACCGGGACGGTAACCAGATTACGCTTCGTCATGCGGTCCGAAATAGGCAGATCCAGATCGGTTTCAAAACGCAGGTCGCGGTTGGTGAGAATTCCCACCAGCTTACCGTTCGGCTTGGTAATGGGAACACCCGAAATCCGGTACTGCTCCATGAGCTCCAGCGCCTCCCGAATCTTCTGGTTCGGCCGCATGGTTATGGGATCGACAATCATCCCTGACTCGCTCTTCTTGACCTTGTCCACTTCAAGGGCCTGAGCCTCGATGGAAAGGTTCTTATGGATGATACCCATGCCGCCTTCCCGGGCCATACAGATGGCGGTTCGCGCCTCGGTAACGGTATCCATGGCAGCGCTGATCAGGGGTATGTTCAGTGGAATGTTCCGTGAAATACAGGTTGAAAGTTCTACCTCGGAAGGCAGAACATCGGAATAGGCGGGGACAAGCAGGACGTCGTCAAATGTGAGAGCCTCCTGAATGCTATCTTCTATCATCACGAACTCCTTTTGCTCGGAAAAAGTGTGATTTCTATAAATATTACAGGCCTTTGGTTTAGTCAAGTTAAAAGGGTTTCAGATGCCGGGGAAAGATTGTTCCCCCGAGCTCCGCCCCCCGTGGGGGCGGCAGGACGGAAAATCGCAACCGGAAGATTTCTGCTTCGCTGCCGGCTGGAGGGGTGATTATCCAGGAATAAAGTCTTCCTTCGCGCCGATACGATAGAGAGTCGCGGTAATGAGACGCACGGCATTTTCCAGGTCGGACAGGGCAAGTACCTCCACCGGAGTGTGCATGTAGCGGAGCGGAATCTTCACCAGGGCAGTGGCAACGCCTTTCCTGCTTATCTGCATAACGTTCGCATCAGTGCCGGTCGCCCGGGGAATGCCGGTAAGCTGCACCGGGATCTTCTCCCGTTCCGCCGTGTCCACCAGGAGATCGAAAAGGGCCGGATTGATGTTCGCTCCACGCGGGATGATGGGCCCCTTGCCGAGGCCCACATCGCCATTCTGCTTCTTGTCCACATCCGGCTGATCGGTGCTGAAGTCGACCTCGACACAGATGCCCACATCGGGCTTTACCGCGTAGGCGCTGGTGGTGCCGCCCCGGAGACCGACCTCCTCCTGTACCGAAGAAACACCGTACAAATCCACCGGGAGCTTTTTCTTCGCCCGAGCAACAGTCCGGAGCACCTCGGCCACGACAAAGCTGCCGGCCTTGTCGTCGAAGCCGCGACCGGCAATACGGTCACCGTGCAGTTTCTCCAGCCCTGGCGAAAAAGTCACCGGATCACCGATACGCACCAGTCCGGCCGCCTCTTCCCGACTGGCCGCGCCGATATCGATATACTGGGCGTCCAGTTTCACCACTGCCTCACGGTCCTTCGGCTCAATGAGATGAATCGGCTTTTTGCCGATAACACCGGCAAGAGGGCCGTTTTTGGTGTGAACGGTAACCCGCATCCCCTGGGTTATCTGGGGATCGATTCCGCCGATGGCGCCAAAAAAAAGAAAGCCGTTATCGTCGATAAATTTCACCAGCAGCCCGATTTCATCGGAGTGGCCGACAATCATGACCCTGGTTTGCCCTTCGCCGCCCCCGGTGATCGAAGCAATGGCATTACCCATCACGTCACCGGTTACCGGTGCAAAAGGCGCAACATAGTCACGGAAAACCCTCTGAGCGGGCTGTTCGAACCCCGATGGGCTCGGCGCTTCCACCAGGGACTTAAGAAACCGGAATGATTCTTCGCGCATGAATTCTCCCAAAAGAGCCGGAACGGAGCAACCGTCCGCGGCGGAATAGTCGGATTACAGGGGATATTTGCCCATATCCTTGGGGTCAAGATTTTCAAGGAAAGTGATAAAGCGAGCCGCGGCATCATCGTTAATCCCGTCATCGCCGGTCACGTCCAGCACCGAAGCCCGGGCAAGCACATCCACGGCAACCTGGATGGGAAGTGAATATTTCATCGCAATAACCACCGCCTCGCAGGGGCGAACCTGGACACGGAGATCCTCTCCATCACGTGAAAAATACAGGTACGATTCGAAGGTAGTTCCTTCCAGCCCGTCAATGGTAATCCGGTCGATTTTCACCTGCAACTGTTCGAACAGTTTCGTCATCAGGTCTTTGCCGCCAACACCGGAAAGAGCATCACGATTGACGAGCTCGGCAGCAATGGTGACCGCCTCCAGACTATTGAGCCAGATGGGCAGGGCATTGTTCTCATCCGCATCCTTCAGGATAACCATCGGCGTCTGGGCGATGGAATCGAGAACAAAACCGTGAACCGTCATTTCGCAGTACATCTTTGCCCCTTTTATTGTTCAAGGTTCAAGGTTCAAGGTTCGAGGTTCGAGGAGAAAGGTTCGAGGTTAAAGGATCGAGGTTAAAGGATCGAGGTTCAAGGTTAAAGGTTTAATCCTCGGTCCTCATTCCTCATTCCTCATTCCTCGTTCCTTACTCCTCTTTCCTCGATCCTCGCTCCTGACTTCTATATCAGTTCACCGAGCAGCGAATTCTGGAATGCGTCGACAATACGCACCGTGACGATTGTCCCGACCAGCGAGGAGTCGGCGGCAAAATTGACGATCCTGTTGCCGCTGGTGCGACCGAAAATCTGCTCGCTGCGCTTGCTGGTCCCTTCGACAAGTACATCCTGGCAGGTTCCCACGAAAGTATGATTTCTTTCCAGGGTCATTCGCTGCTGCAGACGCTGGAGGCGATCCAACCGCTCCTGCTTCTCTTTGCGGGTCAGCGTATCGGCAAGTTTTGCCGCCGCAGTCTCGGGACGCGCCGAGAAGACGAAGGAAAACAGATCGGCGTAACCGACCTCTGCCATCAGCGAAAGAGTCTCGTTGTAGTCTTCCTCGGTCTCGCCCGGGAAGCCGACAATCATGTCTCCGGTTATCTGGATCTCGGGCCGGGCCTTTTTCAACGCCTCGATCTTGTCCAGGTACTCACGCCGGCTGTAGCCCCGGTTCATGCCGCTGAGCATTCTGTCGCTACCGGACTGTGCCGGAAGGTGAATGTGGCTGCACAGCTTCGGCAGTTCGGCAAAGCAGGCAATGAGGGCGGGCGAGATATCCTTCGGATGGGAGGTGGTAAAACGGATCCGCTCGATTCCGTCGATTTCCGCGACGCGCCGCAACAGGCCGGCAAAGTCCGGCTCAGTGGAACTTTTCAAACCGTAGGAGTTGACGTTCTGGCCCAGAAGGGTCACTTCCCGGACACCGGTTACGGCCATCTCGCGGATTTCCTGCAGGACGTCATCGGAGCGCCGGCTGACTTCCCGGCCCCGTACGTACGGGACAATACAGTAGGAGCAGAAATTGTCGCAGCCCTGCATGACGGTCACAAAACGGGTCACGCCGCCGTCCGCCTCCTTGCGGGGAAACAGGTCGAGGCGGGTATCGGGATCGAGAAAATCGTTGCGAGTAAGCCGCTCACCCTTCTCGGCCGCACGAACCATGTCCGGTAGCAGGTGCAAAGAGTGGGTTCCAAAAACCAGATCCAGGTAGGGAACACGTTTCAGGAGGCGTTCACCCTCCTGCTGGGCTATGCAACCACCCACGCCGAGCAGAACTTTCTTCTCCCCTTTTTTCAGTCTTTTCAACCGTCCCAGTTCGCTGTATACCTTCTGCTCGGCCTTGGCCCTGATGCAGCAGGTGTTGAGCAATATCAGATCGGCGGCTTCCGGGCTATCGGTCGGCTCATACTCAAGGTCTTTCAGCAGCGTGACCATAGTCTCGGAATCATTGACGTTCATCTGACAGCCAAATGTTTGTATGAAAAGTTTTTTGGTGCTGTTCACGGGTACCCTTTGCTGATAATATTTGTGTGATAGTACGCAATTTTTCCCTTTCCCGTCAACAGGTTTCGCCCATTAACCCACCAGGCGCCAAGCCGCCCAACAGGAATAAAACAAGGGTTCAGCGCAAAAAAAAGCGTCAAGCAACGGCAAAGCACGGATAGTTTTCTTTACTGCCGGTGCCATACAGTGCGCAGAATACCAGTGGTTGATTCCCGTACCACTCTTACCACTTGACGCGGAATGTACTACTCGACTACACTTTCAAACTGTCAGCGAACATCTTATTTTGATCTCACGACTCAATATTTCCAGGCACCATACTCCCCGGCACCGCAGGAGCAACGACATGGGCACCAGCCCGATTCTCAGTATCATCGAAAACATCGAGCCCGGCGTCGTTATCCTCAACAACGACCTGTCCGTATCCCATATCAACCGCATGTTTCTCCTCATGTTCGGCCACGTCAAACCGGAGCGACTCTTCCAGGGAAACGTGCTTGCCCTGCATGGCGAAGAAGTCCGCGGCAGAATGGCCGAAATGCTCCGTCTGACCAGGGAATCGAAGCGCCAGGTGCCCCTTTCACTGAAGATCTTCAGGCATGACGGGCGCGACTGCTACTTTCTCATCAAGCTCGTTCCACTGATTGAGAAGGACATGACCGACGAGAAGATCTGCGCCTTGTTCTACGACATTACCCCTTTCATCACCACGGAAAGAAAGCTTATCCGGATCCCTGTCACCTCCGGCGACGAAATCCACCTCCTCCAACCGGAGGAAATCGTCTACCTGAAGGCCGACAACATTTACTCCCAAGTCAGCACGGACTCGGCCGAATACCATTGCGATCTGTCTCTTGGCGCCATTGAAAAACGCCTGGACAGGGAAATGTTCTACCGCATCCACCGCAGCTACCTGGTTAACATCTCCAAGGTCCGCAAGGTCCAAAGGGACCGTTCGGAATGTTCCGTCGAGGTTCGCGGAACCGAGACCCGGCTCCCCATCAGCCGATCCAAACTGCAGGATTTCCTTGTAGAAATCGGCTTAAAATAATCCACCCCGACACTCACCCCTCACTCGGCACCCCTCCTCGTTCACTCACAAATTTTGACCATTCACAAGCTCCCCGGCGCTATCAACAAGGTACTCCTGTATCAAACCCGCAGCATTCTCTATCCTGTCACGCACGACACTCCTTCCAGACGGCTTTTCGTTACGCTACCGCGAAGGTTCATGTGTCCCGGAATACAGAACAAACTCTCGTGTGGAGGAAATCTTATATGGCTAACGAAACATTCCAGAAAAAGGACATGCGCAGCGCCGATCCCGCTGCGGTGGAAATGCTGCGGATCGCCGATCAGGAGGGCCTCGAAACCATCTGGGAGCGGCACGAAAAACAGCAGCCGCAATGCAGCTACGGACAACTGGGAACCTGTTGCCGGATCTGCTCCATGGGACCATGCCGCATCGATCCCTTTGGTGACGGCCCGACGCGCGGAGTTTGCGGCGCAACGGCAGACACCATGGTTGCCCGGAATCTGGCCCGCATGGCGGCAGTAGGCTCATCATCCCATTCGGACCACGGCCGTAAAGTGGCACAGTTACTGAAGGCAGTTGCAGCCGGCACCA
>JAQUHN010000014.1 GCA_028683555.1 Geobacteraceae bacterium
CGCTACAACTCTCCCCGCAGCTTCCACCAAGCCAGACTCAGCCATTCCGCCACAGCAACCGACGAGTTCTTGAGGTTTTCTGCACGTGAAATGAACAGGGCAGCGGCGATTTTCCTGGTTTGTACGAGGTAATAGGTAGGGGCAGGGATGACCGTGAACCCTTGGCGGGTGAACATGACAACCGCTCGCTTCATGTAGTATGCAGAGGTGGCAAGGATGATGCGATTTCCCTTGAGGAGCTTGCGCACCGCTCGAGCGTTCTCCAACGTATTCCGGGACAATTTTTCGACGAGAATCTGTTTGCGTGGTATCCCCATGGCATAAGCTGCATTAGCCATCACCTCGGCATCGTTCAGTTTCGTCGCAAAAGGTTCACCGTTACCGCCCACCAGAACGAGGGGAATCCCCAGCTTTTTCGCCAGACTCACCCCCAGGACCAGACGGGTATAGGTTTCCCCGTTTGGAACAGCCGGCGCGCCAATCCATGAGCGGTCCACCGAACCACCTCCGGGCACCACGACCGCATCAGCCTTGCCAGGCAGACCTGTCAGGGGACGGGTGCTCCGCTCGAGGGGTTGTAAAAGGAAATCTGCCACCGGCGCAATACTCAACAGATACAACAGTATCGAACCGACAAAAAGGAAGGCCCTCGCCAGACCGATTCGATTCCGCGTGACCAGCACGCCGAGCAGCATGAAAAGGACTAAACTTGCGGGCGGTAAAAGCAGAAACCAGAGAATTTTCTGGAAGGCGAAAGGCACGATCTCACCTCCTCTGTGGCAAGATGACGAGACAGGGCAGGAAACAACAGGATAGTGCCGGAAGAAGATCCAGCGTTGAAGTTGGCAGCACAGGCAGCATGGCAGGAAAAGAATTCAGCAAGCGAAACACATGGCTTTTCGGCAATAAGCCAGCCAACTGCCAGAGGAGAGTACAGTTACCATGACAACGGCTAGCCACGCTTGCGGAGATAGCGGAGAAACTCGTCCTGCGACAGTTCCTTCTTTCGGACAAGGTGTTCAATCTGATGGCCCATGGCCATTTTTTCCCCTTCTTTCATCGATTCCTTCATCAAAACAAAGAAGGGAAGATTCTTCGTATGGGGATAAAGTCGGAATCGGTCCATCAGTTCAAAGGCCGACATATCGGGCAACATGAGGGTGGAAAAAGCCATATAACGCGGCTCCGTAGTGGCAAGGGCAACGCCTTCCTTGCCGGTATAGGCCTTTACCACCTCGAAGCCGAGGGATTCAATTGCCTTGGCAACAGGCTCTTCGCCATTGCGCGAAACAAGGAGAACCTGGAGGTCCCAGACTTCGGCTTCTTCTGTGAGACCGAGCACCACCAGCCTTTTTTTCAGGTAATCCGGATCAATCGGCAGGGTAAAAAATCCGGCAGCGGGAAATACTCCGCCGATCTTTCCCTCCTCGCTGAGGAACAGCGGCAAAACAGCAATGTCCCGGGTCTGCGGATTTTTTTTGAGCTCCAGAAAGATCCCCCAGCCATCGGTGGAGTATGGTGACAGGTCAAGGAGAATGCCGAGCGGTCTTCGTTCGGCAAGCTCCTCCAGCTTCGCCGTTCGTGCCCGATAGCCCCCTTCCTTCAAGTACCTGCACACGCTCTTTCCCCGGCTGTCGCAGCCGTTCAGCCCAAGAATCCACAGTTCCTGCTCTAGAATTTTCTCGGCCATGCATGATCCCCATTCTGGTTGGTACTGGCCCGCTCCGCGCTCGGCATGCGTGCCTCGGGCGTTCGGAATAGCCCGAAATACCGCCAAGGCACAGCATCTTGTTCTAGATATCATATTTTTCCGCCCCCGCAAAGGAAACTTTCATCTCCCCGGCCTAATAAAACGCGCCTTGCATGTCAGCCGCAGAAGCCCCCCCGGCAACAATGCGCACCAGCGGGACGGAACACGGTAGCGGAGCAAAAAAAGCCTTGAATTTTACGATATAAATTGTCATAATGCTTCGATTAGGCGGGCGTCAGCCCGTCTTTTTTTGTCATTGAGAAAAAGACGGGATCATCCGTTCAGATTCTACCACTTCAACAGTCCCCTGCCGGTTACCAGGCATGGCGGCACAAATTAATCAGGAGCAGGATACATGCAGGAAAAGATTCGTAACATAGCTATTATCGCCCATGTCGACCATGGCAAGACAACGCTTGTGGACGCCCTGCTGAAGCAGTCGGGTGTTTTCCGGAATAACGAAGCCATCACCGAACGGGTCATGGACTCCAATGACCTTGAAAAGGAACGAGGCATCACCATCCTGGCAAAAAATCTCTCCATCAGACATGGTGGACACAAAATCAACATCGTCGACACGCCGGGACATGCGGATTTCGGTGGTGAAGTGGAGCGAGTGCTGAAGATGGTGGACTCCGTTCTCCTTCTTGTGGATGCCCTCGACGGCCCCATGCCCCAGACGCGGTTCGTACTGAAAAAATCCCTTGATCTCGGCCTGCGGCCGATCGTTGTCATCAACAAAATCGACCGGCCGGGCGCCCGGCCGACGGAAGTCGTCGACATGGTTTTCGACCTCTTCTGCGAGCTCCAGGCAAATGATCAGCAACTCGATTTCGCGATCGTTTACACGAGTGCCAAAATGGGCTACGCAAAGCTGGATCTCGACGACGATTCCGAATCGATGGAACCGCTCTTCGAAAAGATAATCAGCAACGTGGCGCCTCCGGAAGGAGACCTGTCCGCGCCATTCCAGATGCTCGTGACAAACATCGATTATAATGAGTATATCGGCCGAATTGCCACCGGCAAGATCTTTAACGGAAAAGTCACCGCTGGTGAGACGTTAGCCCTTGTGAAACGCACCGGTGAAATTAAAAAGGGCCGGATTTCAAAACTTCTCGGCTACGAGGGACTTCAGCAGGTGGAAATCTCCGAAGCAGTGACCGGAGACATCGTAACCATTGCCGGTTTCGAAGAAGTGGGCATCGGCGAGACGTTGGCAAGCGCCGAAACCCCTATCCCCCTTCCCTATGTCGCCATTGACGAACCGACAATCGCCATGAATTTCATTGTCAGCAATTCCCCATTCGCGGGTCGCGAAGGGAAATTGGTAACCTCCCGCAACATCAGGGAACGTCTGGAAAGGGAACTGCGTACCAATGTATCGCTCCGTGTCGAAGACACCGGCAATCCTGACACCTTCCTGGTTTCGGGACGAGGAGAACTGCACCTGTCCATCCTCATTGAGAACATGCGCCGCGAAGGATTCGAAATGTCGGTGTCCAAGCCAGAAGTGATTCTGCGCGACAGGGACGGACAGAAACAGGAGCCGATCGAATATCTGGTGGTTGACGTTCCCGCCGAGCACCAGGGAACCATTATCGAAAAGATGGGACCACGCAAGGGCGAAATGGTCGCCATGCACCAACTCGGTGACGTGATTCGCCTCGAGTTCCTGGTTCCGGCTCGGGGGCTGATCGGTCTTCGTGGCGAAATCCTTACCGAAACCCGGGGAACGGGCATCATGACCCATACCTTCCACGGTTATGCACCTTACAAAGGGGATATTCCGGGACGCAAAAACGGGGTTTTGATTGCCATGGAACACGGGGAAACCACCGCCTACTCGCTGGATGCCCTGCAGCCGCGCGGTGTGCTCTTCATCGGCCCGGGTACGGAAGTCTACGGCGGAATGGTTATCGGCCAGCACGCCAAGGACAATGACCTGGACGTAAACCCCTGTAAAGGCAAGAAACTGACCAATGTCAGAGCGTCAGGTTCCGATGACGCCATCAAACTGACCCCACCGCGGCTGCTGACATTGGAACAGGCGCTCGAATTCATCGATGACGACGAACTGGTGGAGATCACGCCAGTCTCCATCAGGCTAAGGAAAAAAGAACTGGATCCGACCAAAAGAAAGCGCCATTCGCGCTAAGGAACTATGATTCCGGTCAATCTTACCACGGCAGGGAAAGGCATCCTTGCCCTGCCGTGGCAGAGAAATTGTCACACCCCACGGGGTTTCCCCACCCTGAACGCGGCAACTTTGCATTGACAAATGGGTACTTTTTCTCTACTACAAAGTAAGGATTCCGATATTTTCCGCATCATGAAATGATAAGGAGCTTGTATGTTCCGAAGATTTGCCCTAGCTCTCACCATCCTGCTTGCTGCCACATCCTGTACCAACAAGAATCTGAAGCTGCCACCCGAGACCTTGTTCAAGCAGGGTGAAAAGCTCTATGCCAAGGAAAAATACGACGCCGCCGCAGAAAAATGGCAGAAAGCAAAGGATACCACCACCTCCCCGCTTCTCAAAACGGCTGTCGAACTGAAACTTGCCGACGCACTATATCACGACGAGAAATATATCGAAGCAACCGCGGAATACGAAAGCTTTCGCAAGCTCCATCCGAAAAACCCGAAAGCACCCTATGCCCTGTACATGATGGGTCTCAGTAATTTTGCCCAATCCGATAAAATTGACATCGATCAGACGCCGGTCAGCAACGCCGCAACCCATTTTGAAACGTTCCTCCAGGAATATCCCAATTCCGACCTGACAAAACAGGTTCGTGACAAGCTGGCGGAGTGCCGAACCAGGCAGGCAGCCTATGAAATATACGTGGGCAAATTTTACTACCGCACCGACCAGTACCAAGCTGCCATCGGCCGCTTCCAGGAGGCGTTGGAAAAGTATCCGGGGACGCCCCCGCTTGACGAAGCCCTCTTCTTATTGGGCAACACCTATCTCCGCTCCGGGGATGCTGCCAAGGCAAAGGAATCGTTGAGCCGTCTCGTTACGGAATTCCCCAAAAGTAAATACGTGAATGACGCAAAAAAGTTGCTGAGCCGAAATTCCTGACCGTCGCCGACACCGGTTGCGCATAGTTCCTTCCTGTTGAGTTTCGTTACTGGCTGGAGGTAACTCCATGGAAAAAGTGTTGTATGTCTTCCTGTTGCTACTGGCCGCAATCGTCACCCTGCCCGTTGCCGGTTGCCGGGATAGAATGGATAGGCAATCGGGAGGTGAGTTGTTTTCACTCCACTGTGCCTCCTGCCATCCCGGCGGCGCGAATACCCTAACGCCAACAAAAACGCTGCGAGCAACCGACCTCCAGGCCAGCGATATCACCACCCCTGAGGATATAGTCGAGAAAATGAGAAACCCCGGTCCCGGAATGCCGAAATTCACCGATGCCATGATTCCGGAAAAACAGGCCTTGCAGATTGCAACGTATATCCTGTTGTCCTTCCACTAGCCTTCGCAGGATCCTTCCTGAAACCATGAAAAATGCCCTTCTCCTTACCTTTGTTCTGTTAGGCGCAGTCGAATTTACCCTTTCCTGGACAAATGTGCGTTATCTCAAACGCCACGGCGCGAAAGTGCCGCCAGCTTTCGAGGGCACTCTTGATCCGGAAACACTTGAAAAAGTAGCGGCTTACACCATAGAAAACAACCGCCTGGCGCTCGCCGAGTCCCTTTTCGGCACTATCCTGATCATCCTGTTTCTTTTCTGCGGACTCATTGGCCACTATGATCGCTGGGTTACCAGCCTTGCGGACTCTTTCATTCTTCAGGGGATAACTTTTTTTGTTCCCCTCTTCCTGCTGCAGTCCCTGCTTGCTATCCCTTTCAGTCTGTACCGGGTTTTTTCCCTGGAAAACCGTTACGGCTTCAACACCATGACCCCGGTTCTGTGGATAACCGATTTTATCAAATCAACGTTGCTCAGCCTGCTGCTTATTTGCCTGGTGGTAGCAGCAACCTTTGGCCTGGTAGTTGTCAGCCCGAATGGATGGTGGCTCTGGGTGTGGGGATTCCTCACGCTGCTGTCCCTGGTAATCCTCTACCTGTCACCCTATGTCATAGAGCCCCTGTTTTTCCGCTTCGAACCGATCCGTTCCAATGAATTGGAAAAAGAGATCAATACCCTCATGCGCCGGGCGGGACTCGAAGTGAGTCGCGTACTCCAGGTTGATGCTTCCCGACGCAGCACTCATTCCAACGCATATTTCACCGGTATTGGCAAGGTGAAACGCATCGTCCTTTTCGACACGCTCCTTGAACGCCTGGAAACACCGGAAATTCTGGCGGTACTGGCCCATGAAGCAGGACACTGGAAGGCACACCATCTCCTGAAACGCCTCCTTACCACCGAAGCCTTGATGCTTGTCTCCTGCCTGGCAGGATTTTACCTTCTACAGCAGGGCGTGCTCCCCTCACTGTTCGGCATGGCAACAGCATCGTTCCCGGCACAACTGTTCCTGCTCGGCTTTCTGTTTTCCATTATCGCCGCGGTTCTTTCGCCCATCGGCAACTGGCTGTCCAGAAGACAGGAACGACAAGCCGATCGTTACGCCGCCGGGCTTTCCGAAACGCCCGAAGCGCTTGCCTCGTCCTTGGTAAAAATGTGCCGGGACAACCTCTCCAACCTTCATCCGCATCCACTCTATGCTGCCGTCTATTACTCCCATCCGCCGCTGATCGAGCGAGTACAAACCCTGTTATCCCTGCACCAGACAAAAACCCGCAGGCATCCGGCAAAAATAGCGAGACCTAGCGCCTAGGCTACCGGGCAACCAGTGTAGGGCACAACTTTTGATAGAGGCTCGGCAGTGGGATAACAAGGCCAGGGGGACGGTGAAGGAGGAATTGAATCGTTCAGGACTTCGGAACGCTATGGCAGCGCAGGAGATGAACAGGGGATAACGGTCAGGGGACCTACCCGGCAGTTAACGAATTGCAGGATTCATCAGCGTACCGGTAACGGGAATCCGGTAGGAACCGGGGCTCTTCATATATTTCGCCAATACCATAAAGATCAGTTTCTGCTTTTCGAGAAAATCCGGTTTCGGCATCAATTCGATTGTCAGGTTCAGCGGTGCCGACTCCAGTGGCCCGGTCATGGCGAGAGTGCCCTTCAGCCTGATATAAATTCCGTCGCCCTGGAAGGTCAGGCTCTCAAGGGTTCCCATTCCTGCAGAAGCTCTGAACATCCCGCGGATGGTCCGGTAGGAAGCATCCGGAAGCGGCATGCCGCTAACCTTGATGCTACTCAGCTCGGCCTGGCCGATTGCCATCCTCATGTCCCCCTGCAATGCGGTTCCCCGGCCGGCAAATGACCCATCCAGGAATAGATCGCCCCGAATGTTTGCACCGGTGACAATTTGCAGCAGGGGAACATCCTGCAGGCGGACTCGTTCAGCATGGAGTGAAATCGTTGACGTGCGCGGCTGAAAGTTCGCCGAAAGCTCCCCTTCTCCGATCCGGGCTCGGGCGTCAAAGGCAACTTTGCCGATCAAAAGCGGTAGAAGTTCAACGCGAAAGGTTGCCGTATCCAGTTTGACGAGCACCCCTCGCTCATCGCTGACAAGAGCATTGCTTACCGTGATCCCAAGGGGAAAGGCTTTTTCGAATTCTTCCGCCTGCAGTACATATCCCTGTTGTGACAAACCTCTTTCAACAACGCCCTTGATTTCACCGACTGGAATGAAAATTATCGTCAGCACCAAGAGCAGGATAAGTGAAGCAGCACCAACGACAACGAGAGAAGGAGGTGACCAATGCTTCATCTCGGACCCTTTGGTGATGACTTCAACAGAGCAATGGTAATGGTCAGATCCAGTAGCGACGGGTCATCGAAACGAGTCTTGATATTTGCCTTCTTGACAAGAACTGGTCGATTCCCCTTTTCCAGAAGATAGAGGAGGTTAACAGCTTCGTTGAGCGAAAGTCCTTCAATGTTGACTTCCGCGGAATCCTCGATGTAATTCCCGCGCTCCTCGCCTTTCAGCGGAGTAACCTTGCTCGACTTACCCTTAATACCGATCTCCTCGATAATCTTTGCCGGTGAATCATCGGCTCGGATTGCGGCAAGACGACCGGCAAACCGCTGGGAAGAAAGTTTTGCCGACAGGAAACGCTGCTTGAGAGTCATCATTTCGACCAGGTCGCTTTCCCGCGCCTTGCGTCGTTTTTCCAGCACGGCAATTCGCTCATTCAAAGTCGAGAAAACGATAACGACCAGCAACAGCAAAGCAATGCCGCCCCCCCAATGAAGCCTGGTCCTTTGATCCATGTTCGTATAGTATTCCCGGAGAAGGTCGATATATTTCATTTCGCTCCCTCCTTCAGCGTTCCCCGGAAAGAAAAGGAAACACTCTTGTCCGGTCGGGACTTGACCTCTGTCATCTCCGAAGAGTCGAACAGTGGAGCAAGTCGGGACTTGAATTCATTCACTGCGTCGAACGAGCGGGCATCACCCTTCAATCGCACCTGACCGGCATCTACATCCGCTTCATAAATTGCCAGAATATTGTCACTCTTTGCCTTGGCCACACCATCCAAGGCCAGGAGGATTTCCTGGGAGGCGGTGACCCCGCCGAGATTGCGGATTTCCGATCTCAGTTCCGACACTTCATCCACGGCTTTCGTTCTGGTGGGAAAAACTTCCCGGTAAATCTGATGGATGGAGCTGTCAAGGGAGGAAAGATCCCTGCTGACAAAATAGTAGCGCAGACCGGTTTCAAGCAAAAGAAGAACAAGGAATGCTGCAGCAAGGATGGCGGTAATGCGAAGCTTTCTTTTCAGCCGGTCCCTGCCGGCCGTATAGGCAAGCTTGCCGTGCCGGAAGTTGATCGGTTCTCTGCCCACGGAAGCCACGGCAAGAGCCCAGGCTCCGGCATATTCGAGTGCGGTGCTTTCGCCGGGAAAAGCCGCAGCGAGATTTCCTGATACCGGTAAAGGTTGAAAAGATATATCGCTCGATTGTCCTGCTGCTGGAGCGGAAGCAGCGGAACCATGAAGCAGCACCTGCTCGACCCGAATTCCCTTTCCGGCTTCGAGCAGGGCAAGCGTTCTGGTAATTTCTTCCCGGAAATTGCCGTCAACCAGGGAACGGAACAGGATCGGCTTGTTCCCGCAGTAAACGGCAAGGGAACAGCCATCGGACAGGGCAACGGTAGCGTCCTCAACCGGTTCCGCAAGCAGGTGGTGCCAGTGAAAAAGGGAACAACCGGCAATCTGCGGTTCCAGGCCAGCTTCGCACATGGATGCAATTTTCGCCTCGAGATCGGCCGCAATGGCCCAGATTGCCATAACTCTTCCCTCTTCGAGGGGCAGAGCGTCGAAAACAAGTTTTTCCACATCGACAGCGGTTTCCCCCCTTAGTTCCAAGGGAAGGACCTCGCGCTGTTTGCGGCGATCGGTTATGGGAAGCGGCAATTCCCGGAAAAAGAGGTTTTCCGCATCAAGAGACAGAATAACCTTGCTCGCGGCGGTTTCCTTCCCGGCGAATTCCCGCACTACCGAGGAAAAAGAATCATGGTCCTCGAGATTGTGTCGTTCGGCGCCCTGAAAATAGAATTCCCCGCCCTTTTTCTGGAATCGCATAAAACCGACAGAACTTCGACCGGCTTCAATAATTAGATGTTCCATTACAATTCTCTCCAGTACAACACCGTTGACTCTGTGCCGACAACGCGGACAACCGCTTCGATAATTCGCACGGTATCGCCGACCTGGGCACGGGACTGTATCCTGAAAACCGATCCCTTGGTGGTAATTTTCCCCTGCAAGGCGATACCAATCGATTCCAGCCCTGCTATCTGGGTAATTTCCGAAGGACTGTTGATGGGAGTCTGGCTCCGATACTCGACAATACGCCCCGCCAATTCGTCCGTCATCTGTTCATCGAGGACGGCAAGCAGTTCCACCGGGGCGGTATTGACATTCACCTTGGAATAGGGCGATCCCTTGGATTCGGCATATACGGTCACAAAGGGATGCAACTTTCCGAGGATCGTATCATCGAACCCCGAGACCATTCTCATTTCCTCATAGGTTTCCAGCGCATCGTTTTTGGCCTTATAGGGAGTCGGCAACGCCTGGTAAAAAACAGTTTCCGCACCACCCCCCCGGGTCGAATCATCGGTGTCTATCCAGTCGGCAAGGGCATCGCAAAGGTTCGTGGGAATGCGGAGTTTCTCCAGCAAACGCATGGCGGTTCCATAATAGGCCTCATTGAGGGTACCATTCGGAAAAACGATCGAGTTGATATCCAGCTTGCCACTTTCCTCGACAATGCTGACCTGGAGCGAGCCCCTCTCGTCCTGGAACGCTTGGGGAGCAGCCCAGCCATCAAGGAGCGAGGTGTACTCCTGGGCACTTAGTACCATCTTAAGCACCTTGACTCCGCCCTGAACACCGGACTCGGCCAGCAGGCTTGCCTGTTGGGCATTTTGATAGCCGCGAACCATGGACGTCTCGATGAAGACATCGTGTATGAACTCGGTGGTAACCACAACCAGCAGGGCAGTTACGATAAGGGTGATTACAAGGGCAAAGCCCCTTTCTCCCGTCACGAGCCCTCCAGCCGCGGAACGACGATGGCCGTGAATCCCACCGGTTTGTCGTCCCCCTGAATCAGCAGCGTTATCCGGACAGCCTTCGGCAGCCCCCCGTTCAATGCGGTATCCCAGCTCTTTACCCATTGGCTTCCGTCATAACACTCCACGAGGAAGCCTTCAATCTGCTCGGTAAAAGGATACGAAACCGGTTTGACATCCAGGTAAATATCCCGTGTCTGCCGGGCAAGAATCAATTGTCGCTCGTCCTTTTCCACCGGCTTGTAACGTACCGCCATGACATCGGAAGAAGGAACGGAGCCGGTCCTGGGAACGGTAAAGGCGGTAAAATCCAGAATCGAAGCCGGCTTACCGAAAACATCACGATCCTCAACGACGAAATGCAGCCGCTCGTTGGCTCGCTGGAAATATACCGCCGCCAATTCACGGCGCAACAAGTCGAGCACGGTACGCGCATCACGGAGTGGTTCAGTCCGCTCCCTTCCGGCCTCACTGCCGCGCATCACGGAAAAATAGGTTCCGTAGAGCGTACCGCTGAGCATAACCAGCAGCACCAGGGCAACAAGCAGTTCGAGAAGGGTGAACCCCCGGTTACTTTGCCTGAAGAAGGTAATGTTCAAGAGACAGGTTTCTCCTATCGGCGCCCCAGGTCACCGTGACGGTCAGACTCTTGAAAATCGGCACAGGAGCCGTGGAAATTTCGGCCTTCCAGGAGTAATCCGGCCATTCCGGTTGAAAAGTCCCCTCCTTCACCTGTGCCAGTTCCTCTTTTCCGAGAAGTTCCAGCTCTTCGAGTTTCGCCCGCGCCAGCAGCAGTGCAACCGTCTCCTCATTGTTCTGTGCCGTTAGAGAAAGGTGATAGTTCACTGACGATATGACCGTCAGAACTACCCCGGCCATAATGGCCAAAGCAACCATCACTTCCAGGAGGGTAAAACCTTTCACCGGGTCTCCTCCTGATCTTCCTCAGGCAGCGTGCCCTCCTGATAGCCTTCCAGAACCGTGACCCGCCCACTGCCCGGATACACCACCACAGTATAGTAGCGAGTGTCATCCACAGGCTTGAGGTGAATCACCGCGAGTTCTTCCACGCCAAGCGGCCCAAAATCCAGGACGGCCTTGCCTTCAGCAACTTTGCCAAGCTGCGGGGTAACGACATCGGCGAATACTATTCCGTCGTGAAGGGAAAGGCGATTGAGTGTTACATCGCTAACAGCCAGTTCGTCGCCTTCCGGAATTACCCGGGTTACGCTGATTTCATTGGTAACAAGCGTAAAACGAAGCCGATAGTGCTGCTTGCCGGAAATTGCCAGGTCGCCCAGATAGCGCAAGGATGCCGCGAGAGCTCTCGCCGATGTCTTCAGATCTCTCTCATGGGCAAAAGGCAGCCTGGGCAGCACCAGGAAAGCAACCAACGAAAGGATAACGATGACAACCGTCATCTCGATCAGGGTAAAGCCGGCCTGCCGGGAGACCCGTTTTCCTGATCGGCTTTTCGTTGCATTCCTTTGTCCGATCAAAAATGACTCACTCTCTGACAACAGAACTCGAATCTGAAATAACAAAGCATTACTTCTACCTTAGAGGAATAGCTGCATTCTCGATTTCCGGCATGGCAAGAACTCAGCGAAGGTTCCAGCTCTCTACGTCCGAATCTTTCTGCTCACCCCCCCGGACGCCATCGGCCCCCAGGGAAGAGAGATCGTAGTCACCATGCTCGCCGGGCGAAATGTAGATATAATCATTATCCCACGGATCCTTGGGAACCCGTTTGTTATCCAGGTAGCCGCCGTCCCGATAGTTTTTCGGAATTACGCCAGCGGTAGGCTTTTCCACCAAAGCCTGCAGTCCCTGCTCTGTTGCCGGATAGACGCCATTATCCAGTTTATAGAGCTTCAGTGCTGTTTCGAGATTTTTGATCTGAATCTTGGCATCGGCAATTTTTGCGTCATCGGTACGACCGATAATTTTCGGTCCGACCAGAATTGCCAGCATGCTCAAAATCACGATGACTACCATGATTTCGATCAGGGTAAAACCTCCGGCAGACCTCAAACTGTTTTTCATAAACTTCCCCCGTTGTTGATGCGCGAAGGCTGGCAGCCAAAGACGGGAAATCTCCCGTATAGCGACTTTTTCGCTAGCCCCGCCGGTTTTTGTTAGTGTTAGTTGACCAATTGATTCAGCTGGAAGATCGGCAGGAGGACGGCAACAACCACCGTGCCGACCACAACACCCATGGCCAGGACCATGAGCGGCTCCAGAAGGGACATAAAACGTGCCACCGAGGCGACAAATTCTTTTTCAAAGGCGGATCCCGCCTTCGTCAGCATTGCCTCGAGGTTTCCGCCCCGCTCGCCAACCGCGACCATGTGAACGAGCAACGGCGGAAACAGCGTTGTATCCCGCAGTGCAGCCGACAGACTGCCACCCTCCGCCAGTTCTTCCCGGGCCTTCAACAGCACTTCCCGAAACCTGCGGTTGACAACTACCTCGCCGGTAATCTCCATCGCCTTGATCATCGGCACACCGCTCGACAGCAGCAAACCCAGTATTTTGGCAAAACGGGAAAGGATCAACTTAATCAGTAGCGGACCGACAAGAGGGATCCTTAAGAGCCAGATGTCCCGCTTCAGACGAACAGTTTCTTGCACGATGAGTTTGCGATAGGCGTATACAACACCGAATCCGGCTGCGGCCAATGCCCACCAGCCCTTTCTCAGCAAAGTACTGACCTTGATCAGCAGGATCGTTATAAAAGGCAGGGTTGCCTTGTTCTGTTCGAAAATAACAACAATTTTAGGGATAACAAAGGCAAGGAGAAACAGCATAACCCCTGTTCCGACAATAACCATCAGCGCCGGATAGGCCAGCGAAGTCAAAACACGGCTTCGAACAGCCTCCTGATCTTCAAGGAAGTCCGCCAGTCGGTCCAGGATAGCTTCCAGCGCGCCACTGGCCTCACCGGCCGCCACCATGCTTACATAGCTTTCACTGAAGACTGCTGGTTCTTGCTCCAGGGCTCGGGCCAGATTCGTCCCCTCGGCAAGTCTTGTCCGGATCCGGCCGAGTACGTCTTTCAATTCACCCGGCCGCTCCTGTTCAAACAGAGTGGCAATAGCCTCATAGACCGGCACCGAGGAGCCCAGCAGGGTCGAAAGGCGGCGGGTCATGAGCGAGAGTTCCGGCAACGCAACACCCTTGCCGAAAAACTTCTTCTTTTTCCCTTCGGCAGCACTATGTGCCTCGGCCAACTCTCGCGGAAAAAGGCCAGATTTCTTGAGTACCTGACGTGCGTCCTGCACGTTGTCGGCCTCGATGACCCCCGATACAGGAGAGCCGTCAGCTCTGAATGCGCTATAACGGAAGGTCGGCATAATCTTCCTGCGTTACCCGCAGCACCTCCTCTATGGTGGTAATCCCGGCAGCAACCTTGAGAAGGCCATCGTCACGGAGAGTTCTCATTCCCTTTGCAACCGCATGCTCCTTTATCACCCCGGCAGGGGTTTGCTTGATGATCATGGAGCAAATCTCGGAATCGATTAGTAGCAACTCATAAATACCGGTACGACCCAGGGTACCAAGACCGAAACAGGCGTCGCAGCCTGCCCCCCGGTACAAGACCGGCGGCAGGGTAATACCCGGATATTCCCGGTCCGAAGTGTATTCCTCGCGACAATGGGGACAGATGACCCTGACTAGACGCTGGGCAAGAACGGCCGAAAGCGATGAGGCAACCAGAAAGGGTTCTATTCTCATGTCTACCAGACGCGTCACCGCAGTCGCCGAATCATTGGTATGGAGAGTCGACAGGACCAGGTGACCGGTGAGACTTGCCTGAATTGCTATTTCAGCTGTTTCCGCATCCCTGATTTCGCCAACCATGATGACATCGGGATCCTGGCGCAGGATGGACCGGAGTCCATTGGCAAAGGTGAGATCGATCTTCGGATTGACCTGAATCTGGCCGACACCCTTTAATTGATACTCGATGGGATCCTCGATGGTAATGATGTTTTTGTCCGCGGAATTGATACGATTGAGAGCTGCATAGAGGGTGGTAGACTTACCGCTGCCGGTCGGGCCGGTGACCAGAATAATACCGTTGCTGCGAGCGAGAAGTCGCTCCATTGTCTTGACGCCGAATTCGGACAGGCCCATGTCTTCCAGCGAAATGAGCCCTTTTTTCTTGTCCAGCAGACGCAGGACGACCCGTTCACCAAAAAACGTTGGAATCAGTGATACGCGGATATCCACATCCCGCCCCGCAACAATGACCCTGATGCGCCCATCCTGGGGCAGCCTTTTTTCAGCTATGTTCAGACCGGCCATGATCTTGACCCGGGAAATGATTGCTTCCTGAACTACCTTGGGGGGAGAAAGGATCTTGTACAGGATGCCATCGATCCTGAAACGTACCTCAACCTCCCGCTCATATGGCTCGATGTGAATATCACTGGCCCGTTCCTTTACCGCTTGGAACAGAATGGAGTTCAGTAGCCTGATAACAGGCGCCTCATCGGTCAGATCGAGAAGGTCGCGGGGTTCATTGAATTTCGTGGCTATCGTGGAAAGATCTTCGCCTTCCAGTTCCTCTACCACCTCCTGGGCCGAACCTGTCACCCGGGAATAAAGGTGGTTAATAGCTTCCAAGGCTGCCTGGGGGGTAGTAAGAACTATCTCCAGCGGGAGCCCGAAAAGGCCTCGCAGCTCATCGAGCGCCGCAAGGTTGGCAGGATTGCCGGTTGCAACCATCAACTTGCCGTCGCTCTCCTGAAGGGGCAAGATGTGGTTTGACCGGGCAAACTGGAGGGGCACACGCTCCAGCAGAGCGATGTCCACCTGGGCATCATCAATCCTTTCCAGAAAGGAAAGACCGAGCCTCCGGGCAAGTGCCTCCATGTCCGTGGGCGTGGTCATGGTATTCATCGCAGTTCCTTGTCAAGGTCAACCTGTTTGTCCTCGGAAGCCGTTTCTTCGAAACGCTTTTTCTGTTGTTCGGAAACGGCGGCCATATCAGCCGCATCCCTGACGATACGGGGGGACAGCAATATAATGAGATTGGTTTTGGTGCGTGAGGTGGACTTGGTTTTGAACAGGTAGCCAAGCAACGGGATGTCACCCAGCAGCGGAATCTTATTGACGGTATCTTCATCGCGACTCTGAATGAGCCCGCCGATGACAACGGAGTCGGAATCCTTGACCACCACCGAGGTCTTGGCGGAGCGTTTCGTGGTGACCAGGTCGGTGGCATCCCCCTTATTGCTTTTGACAGCGGAAATTTCCTGATAGATGTCCAGTTTTATGTACTCCCCTTCGGTAATCTGGGGGGTTATTCTCAGGGTGATACCGGTATCCTTCCGTTCAATGGACTGTTGCGAAAGTCCGGTGGAGGAAAGATTCGTCGAGGAAAGGAACGGCACGTTTTCACCGACAAAGATTTCCGCTTCCTTGTTATCCGAAGTCAGGATGTTCGGCGTGGAAAGCACGTTCACCGCCCCATTCTGGTCTAGCAGCTTCAGTGCACCTGAGAAATTGACGTTGTTGGCCAAGCCTTGCAGTATTGTTACGACGGCCTTCTGCTGGGCATTGGTGGCGCCGAGGAAATTGAACGGATCAAAAACACCGGCGGCGGCAATCGTGCCATCAGACCCGCCACCGCCGACCCCCAACTGGGTGCCTATCTCCCGCAGTTTGTCAAGTGACACTTCGGCAATGAGCGCCTTGACAAAGACCTGGCGACGCCGCCGATCCAGTTTTTGTACTACCTGTACCAGGTTCTGGTAATCGGTTGGGGATGCCATGATAACAAGGGAGTTGGTCGCCTTGTCCGGGGTAATACTGATGGTGGTGCCTTCAAAGGCACTCTGTTGAGCAGAACCGGTTTTTGCCGTTGGCGAAGTTGCCGTAGATGTTGTTTTGAACATGCCCTCCAGCACCTTGGATACCTCGGTGGCATCGGCATTCTCGAGATAGTAGACATTGATCTTGCTGCTGGAGGTCGGTGGGACCACGTCCACCATGGCAATCAGTTTCTTTATGTCTTCCTTGTCCTTGTCATTGCCGAAAATGATCACCGCATTGAGGCGTGCGTCAGGAACCAGCAAGCCCCCGACACTGCCTCCCTGGCTCTGCTGCTGACCGGACCTTGTGGACCGGTCCCGCCCGAAGAGCCATTCCTGCACGATACTGGCAATGTTATCGGCAGAAGCATGCTGGAGAAAGACCAGTTCAGCCCCGTCCCGGTTCATATCGCTATCGATAGCCTTGACAATATCGAGAACCTTCTGGATATTCAGCGCCGCATCCACCACCAGCAGCGAGTTTGACGGCCCGAAGGAAGCAACATAACCATCCTTCGAGACAACCGGTTTCAGAAAGTTTTCGGCTTCCTTGGCCGGCACCCGGTTCAGGGAAATCACCTGGGCAACATAGGTTTCATTGACGGGTACCCGCTCAGACCCGGAAAGAATCCTCATCCCCGACTGCTTGGCGGCATTGGAGGGCAGGATTTTATAGAATTTGCCGACCTTGACAACGGAGAAGCCTTTCAGGTCCAAGACCGAGGTAAAGACGTTAAAGGCCTCGTCGACGGAAATCTTGGCAGGAGAAAAAACCGAGATTTTTCCCTTCACCTTTTCATCCAGGATGAAGTTTTTCCCGGTCAGGTCGCTGATGAACTTGACCATTGTCGAAATATCGACATCGCTGAAGTTCAGGACGATTCCTTTGGCATGCCCGTAACCAGGGAGAAGCAAAAGGACTGAAAGGATAGTCGCTGCGACCGTAGTAAGAATTCGCTTCTTCAAGGAAAACCTCCAACATATTTCACGGGATCGGAAGAATGGGAAAAAAAAGTCCGAAAGGTGCCCGATCATTTAATTTCATAGGTAAAAGTCGTCGGGCTCCCGTTACGAATCAGATCAAGCTTGATCCTGCTCTGGCCCTTCAAGGATACCAGCGTCTGCATTGCCTTTTCCGGCGAATCGAGATCAAAATCGTTGATACGGAGGAGCGTATCGCCGTTATTGATCCCCACCATAGCGAAAATCCCGCCCGGCTTCACCTCGGAAACATTGAAGCCTTGCACCTGGCCATCCTCCGAATGGGGAAGGAGGCGGGCATCGGTCATTGCCTGGCCGATATTATCCAGTGCGGCATTGAGGGCACGCTGATCAACCACATAACTGCCGGCCGACACCTGGCTGGCAAGGGTGCCATTCGGGGCCCCATTTGCCGGAGTTTTTGCCGTCTCGCCGAGAACTTCGGTCGGCGCCAGGATCTTGATTCGAGAGCTACCGCTTTGGATTTCGATCTCCTCCCGGCGGACGGAAACCAGCGGCCCGATATCGTAAACATCGTCCCCAAGGCGGAACACCCGTTCTTCCCGTGTGCTTTGCCGCAGAATAAGAGCAAACGTTTCACGGAAAGAGCCAACAGCGGTCCCCAGCAGCACCAGATCAGCCGGAGCAGCCGCGGCAGGGCCTTCAGCCTGGGCAAGGGAGGTAAGCTTACCCTGCGTGGCTTTGCCGAAAAGGCCTTTTTCAAGTATAGCGGAAAAGGAGGCAAGGTCATCCCTTCGCACCACGCGTTCGGCAGGAATTTCTTTTTTCAGAGAGGAGGGAAAAGTTCTGGAAAGCTTGTAGGCAATCACATCGGAAGCAATCATGGCAATCACCACGAGGATCAGAACGGACACGATAATGTTGAGAACCACGATTTTCTTATCCATGAAAGACCCGATTCCTGAGGCAAAATTAAACTCACTATAATCAAAAACAGTGAGTGAATCAAGGGAAATCGGGAAACAAGGGCTGTCCGGGAACGGCTTACAAGTGAGTAAAATTGGAGTTTTATTGGACTTAAAGTCGGTCGACGGCGCGTTGTTCGAGCAACACCGTAGAGAATATGAAGGCGTGTCGGTATAGTGCGGAACAAATTTCCGAACCGAAGGTAAACAGAAGGGCGGTCACAAGGCAACGGGAAGACGCTGGATGCTGCAACGAAAAAAGCTAGACCTTATTTAACTGTCGAACCGTGGTTCCGGTCGACAATTCTGGAAGGATTGAAACACTTCTTGAATGCAGGATCGGGAGATGAACACAGCGTCCCCTCCAGCGTCAGTTTTTGCCACTGAAAATTTCTCCGCAGCTCTTCACCGAGAGGTCCGACAAGGAGATAGTCCTGATCTCTCGTAGCCGCATCAGGGTTTTCGCCCACAGTCAGCACCACACGGGTAAATGGTTCATTACCAACGACCCTGACAGTGCCCGTTATGGACTGTGCCCCGCCACCCTGCATATTCATTGCACACCCCAGCAAAGCACCGAGAAGAACCAGCGCAACAACCACGGTGACCGACAGGATTTTTGTCATGCTCGCCCTTTCATCGGGTTTCGGCGGGAAGCCCGCTCACCTCCTACAAGAGAAGGATACGCGGGCTTCCGGTGAAACTGCCGACAGCTCTGAATAGTCTTCAAAGAAGACCACGAAATACATCTACGTGAAAATTCTCCGCCCAACGATTGACAAGCAAACCAGCCTCCGCGAACTTTTTAGAACGAAGGCCGTGCGCCCGTATTTCTCAATGCCTGCTCCCTTTCCCTAAAGAACGAATCCATACGGATGGGATATTTCTTGCCGCGCAGCGCAGTGAGCCTTTTCAGGGCGGGACTTGCATTGACTTCGGCCAGTGTCTGCCGGGGAGACTTCACAACCCTTGTTTCGACAATCGTTGAAAGTTCTACGTCGGCAAGCTTCGAGGGATTCTGCACCACCGAGCTGTACGTTACCGTTCCGCCGGTTGCAGAAGCCCCGCCGGTTTGCTGCTCGACCAGATAACCGTTGACAGTGTAGTCATAGGAAGATCCCGATGCCATGGTGAAAGTGACAGCGGAAGCGCCGTCGTTGATGAATGAGGCAAAGTTGTACGAATTGGATCTCGTCCAGGCAACCGTACCGGCAGGGGGAGTCGTAGGGGCATACCAGTAAAAATTCATGCTGTATGGCCGGAGAGCTGCCAGGCTTTCGACATTTAGCCTGCTGTCCGGGAACAATCCGGGAAGACCATCGTGAACGCCGGAGGTCTCGATCTCGTCATACGACCACTCCGGGTGCTCCGGCCAACTTGAGGTGCCCGAAGCGACCGCAATCGACAAGTCTCGGAAAGTTGCGTCAAAATCTTTTGCATAACCCGCCCCGGCTAATGCGGCATTCACCGAGCTAATCCCGGTGGAATCCTCGATCATCATCCGCCAGAAAATGCTGCTGTAAGTGGGATCAGGATACCGATCCTTGAAATACTGCGCCCACATGTAAACCACACCATAATCCTTCCAGCTGCTACCCCACTCGGTTAGGGAATTCGACACATCCTGCTCATAGGCCCAGACGCTGTACCAGCTTGGCCCATACCCGCAGTAGGTGCCGGCAACGGTGGACATGGCCTCGTTCAACCATGTTGCATCGCCCAGGCTTTGGAGGTGATATTTCTGCTCCCAATGAATCATGTGCTGGAATTCGTGGGCAAGGGTATCATTGAAATCCGCGTCACCGGCCGTGGCGGGATAGATATCCATGTAGAACATTTCCTTTTCATTCGAATATCGATAAACACTCGTGTCATACTCATTGGTCGGATCGAAATAGCCGGCTATGTAGCCGGTACTGCCTCCAGGAGTATAGCCATCCTGGATATCAAGCAGCAGGATGTACACCTTTCCGTCGCCGTCGATGCCCGGTTTCGGCTCGCTGCCGAAGGCACCGGTGACACCGGGATAGATATTTGTGTCGAATTCGTCTTTGACCCTGTCGATCGTAGCCTGGTCGACAACCTTGTCTTTCTGGAGGTAGACATAGCAATTCGTCCCTTCCGCTACAAGAGAAGCGCTGACTGCGTAGTCCCGATCAAGGTCGAAATTATAGGCATAGAAGGTGACATATTCCGTTTCGGGAGGCGTCTCCGGATCTGTTCCAGGATCCGTTCCAGGATCTGTTGTCGAAATCGGCATGTAATACGACGTACTGTCGCCACCCCCACCGCAGCCGCAAAAAAGTCCTAAAACAACCAGGCACAAAATGAATCGGAGATATCTCATACGATTGCACTCCCTTGTGAATTTGTAGCAGAATAAACCACATTTCGCTTATATACTTTTTATGAGAAAAAGTAAACTTGAAAAACCCGGACGCAGCTGGTTCAGGCTCGCAAGAATTTCTGATGCGTGAATAGGGATTGATCTTGCACTAAAAAATGCTACCATAGATTTTTCTACCCTGCGCAGGCCATAGAGTATCTATCGGCTAGTGGAACATAATACTTTAGAAACAAGACTTTTGCCATGAAAACTATCGCCGTCACCGCGGCTACGCCCGTGGAACTATCTGCCCTCGTCAAAGCATTTGGCGCCCAACGTAATCCCGAATCGCTGCCGTGGGATATCTTTGTGGCACAAGACTCTTCCTCTAGAATTATTTTCACTATTTCCGGCATCGGCACGGCAAATGCCTCCGCTGCTGCGGCCCTTGCGGCGCATCTCTTTGCACCGCAGTTGATGATTACCACCGGCTGCGCCGGGGCTTACCCCGGATGCGGACTGAATATCGGGGATATCGCGTTGGCAACAGCCGAGATTTTTGCCGATGCCGGGGTAGCAATTCCGGAAGGTTGGCGCACCCTCGAACACATCGGCATCCCGCTTTTGGAGCAAAACGGAAACCGCTACTTCAATGAGATTGCACTTTCCCGGCAGGCGAACAGGGCGGCTCTGCACCTGGCGGACAGCCTCGGTACCGCGCTATTTCCCGGCAAGTTCCTTACCGTGGCCACCTGCAGTGGAACAACAGCAAGAGGAGTTGAGCTGAAAAATCGCTTCGACGGACTTTGCGAAAACATGGAAGGGGCCGCCGTCGCCCTGGTAGCAGCACGCTACGGTATCGAATGCCTGGAAATTCGCGGTATCAGCAACCAGGTAGAGAACCGGGATATTAGCTGCTGGGATGTCGGCCTGGCATCCGCCAAAGCCCAGCTTTTCCTTGAACAGTTTATCAGGAATTACTAGTCATGCAGCCCCTGACCCTTGGCTATTCGCCGTGCCCCAACGATACCTTTCTATTTTACCCCCTCGTTCACGGCAGAGTCCCCTGCCACGGACTTCATTTTGTCGAACGGCTGGAAGATGTGGAAACCCTCAACCGACTGGCAATGGCAGGTGCCCTGGATATCTGCAAGGTGTCGTACCACGCCTTTGCCCATATTCGCGAGCGCTATATCCTGTTGCGTTCCGGAGGCGCAATGGGTAAGGGCTGTGGTCCGCTGATCGTGGCAAAAAAGGCTTTTCAACCAGAACAACTCCGGAGAAAAAAAATTGCCGTCCCCGGTCGCTTTACAACCGCCAGTCTCCTGCTCCAGCTCTTCGACCCGTCGCTGACTGAGCTGATCTTCCTGCCTTTCGACGAAATCATGCCCGCCGTGCAAGAAGGAAGAGTCGAGGCAGGGGTTATCATCCACGAATCGCGTTTCACCTTTCATACGTACGGTTTGCAGAAGGTTCTCGATCTGGGAGAGTGGTGGGAAAAGTGCAGTGGCCTCCCCCTCCCGCTCGGCGGTATCGCCGCCCGACGGTCTCTCGGGCCATCTCTTCTGGCCATGCTCAGCGAAATCGTGCGTGCAAGCGTCGCATACGCGCGCAACCACCCCGCCGAGACACTCGGCTATGTCCACGGCCATTCCCAGGAAATGAGCGAGCAGGTATGCTCATCCCATATCGACCTCTACGTGAACGATTACTCCCTTGATCCCGGCCCTGAAGGAGAAAGCGCGGCGGAATTCCTTTTTGCGCGCGGCGAGCAACTCGGCTTGCTCCCCGCATCAAGTACCCCCCTTTTCGTGCCCGCGAAAAAGTAGGCTCCCACGTCAACCCACCACACCATATATTCTTGCAATATCAATATGTTACATCCATCAAAACCGCAAAGACCTTGACACGGCGAGTCCCCATGGTGTATAGAAATGGCTCGCCCAAAAAGGAGGTGCCAATGGCATCATTGAACCGAAGGGGCACGCTGGCACTGTTTATCATCAGCCAGGCGCTACTCCTTCAGGTCCAGACACTTCCCTTGCAAGCAGAATCTTTATTGTCGGACCAAAACCAAGAGAAAATCCAGCAAACCCTCCCGAAACCGGATTGCACAATCGGCAAGAAGGGAATTGCCACTTATTACGCCAAGAAGTACCACGGTAAACGTACAGCATCAGGAAGCAAATATTCACCACAGAAACTGACTGCAGCACATCAGAGCCTCCCGCTGGGGACAAAGGTCAAGATTGTAAATCTTGCCAACAAAAATGAGGTGCACGTCACCGTAAATGACCGCTGTCGCAAAAGATCCTTTCCGTTCATTGATCTATCGCAGGCAGCGGCAGAAAAACTGGGGTTTTTCGGAAAGGGAACCGCAAAGGTACTGATTATTCCTTTGCATGAAGAATCCTAGCAAACAACTCTTGGGCGAATACAACAGAAAAAGGCCGGGTATGATACCCGGCCTTTTTCTGTTGTCTGAGGAAAACCCGACAACAAGCCTTCTCTCCAGCTGATATTTTCACATCACCGGCACAGGGTAGCACGTAGCAGGAAATACCTTCGCAACGACTTGAGACAGCCTGTTCCTGGCAGCAGCAGCAGCTAACGAATCATTTCTTCTTTTTTCCCTTGGATGTTTTTTTAGCCTTCTTCCCCCCCTTGACAGTTTTCTTGCTTTTACTGCTGGATGAGGCTTTCTTTTTTGAGACGCCCTTGGAAGCCTTTCGGGATTTCTTGCCTTTCTTCGCCGATGCAGCACGTTTCGACTTTTTCTTTTTTCCGCTGGCGTACGATTTCTTTCGGTAGACCTGGGTTTCAGGAGAGATCTCATCCCGAACATTGCCCAGAAGTACTTTCGTCTCCTCCAGCTTGGGATCGATCTTCTTCGCGATTTCAAGGGTCTCTTTCGCAAGTTCCAGCTGGCCGGTCTTCATATAGACCCGGCCAAGGGCGTTCAGAGCCTTGACATTGTCACCCTTCAGTTCGATGGCCTTCTGATACGACGGTATCGCCTCATCGTACTGCTTTTTGAATTCATGGATGAGACCCAGCTTGTAATGGTTGACGGAATCATCGGGTGCCAGCGCAACATTCTCTTTCAGCAGCGAAACCACCTCGGTAAATTTTTTCTTTTTCACATAGATCGCCAGCAAGGCATTTCTTGACTCCATGTCATCGTTCTTGAGGCGGATCGCTTGCAGGTAATGCTTTTCCGCTTCGTCATCCATGGAACTTCTCCGGTAAAGATTGGCCAGCTCCCGCTGAGCCTCCTGGTTGTCCGGGTCGAGACGCACGGCAAGTGCAAATTCATTGCGCGCCTCTTTAAAATCCCTGTTGCTCAAATATGCCCTGGCAAGCATAAAATGGGTCCTGGGAGTATCCTGCTTCATCTTGATGAGTTCCTGGTACAGCTCGATCGCCTGCAAATCGCTGCCACGCAGGGTATAGATATCGGCCAGAAGGCGCAGCGTATCAGGATTTTCAGGCTCGCCGGAAAGTGCCTGCCGATACTCGACGACCGCTTCATCCAGCAGCCCTTTTCTTTCGTAGAGAATGCCGAGGTTGCGATGCAGAGCGGTGGTGCCGCCCTTGAGACGAATTGCTTCCCGGTAGCTGGAAATGGCTTCATCGTCCCGTCCGGCCGCCATATAGGCATCGCCGAGTTTTCTGAGGGTCTGGATGTCGCCCGGTTTCTCCTTGAGCGCCGTCTCCAGCTCCGGCATGGCCTTGACATAATTTCCCGACTTCAGGTATTCGTTGCCCTTGCGCAACTGCTCCATCAGTTCTACTGAACGATTTTTCCCAGCCAAAAGGTACTCATACTCCGCAGATTTCAGATCACCCTTCCGCTCATAGACCTGGGCCAGCAGCAGATGGATTTTCTTGTTCTGCGGATTTGCCGCCTGCAATATCCGTAAATCCTCGAAAGCCTCGTCCGTTTCATTTAAATCCAGGTTAAGCTCAGCCATCCCGAGACGCGCGGCCACATCGGTGCCATCCACCGCAAGGGCTTTGCGATATTCGTCGCGAGACTGATCATAGAGACCCTGCTTCCGATAGATCTCCGCAACCCCCACATGGAGGGACACATCAGCCGGCAGCCCCTTCACCGCCTCACTATAATGGTAAAGAGCAAGTGGGTAGATCTTCTTATCGGCATAGACCCTGGCAAGCCCCTTGTGATACAGCGGATCCTTGCTCATTGCAAGCGCCTTGGTCAACTCCAGAGCCGAATCGTCAAGCATTCCCTTGAGATAGTAGGCAAAGCCCAGTTTCCCGTTAGCCAGGGGAAAAGCAGGATCTTTCTTCAGACATTCCCGGTACTCTTCAATAGCGCCATCAAGATCGAAAACGCGCTCGCGCTGCAGTGCCTTGACATAATGGCCCGGAGCGCCATCCGCGCATAGCTCCAGAACACGTTTTTCAGCCTCTTCCCTTTCGGTCGCAAACTTCTTTTCATCAAGAACGGTCACGATCTTTTTGGCCTGGGTGCACTTGCCCGACAAACCAAAGGTCCAGTCAAAACCGCACGAAAGGGAAGCAAGGAAGGCCAACACAATAACAAGAGACTTTTTCATCGGTATCCTCGCACAGATTCTCTAATAAAACAGGCAGCAGATTATACACAGCCTCCCAAAATAATTCAAATTATTATCGGTAACCATACAGATTCACTCTGGATTAAACACCTTCGACATATCGGCCGCAATCGCCTGGAACACCATTCCGCCTAGCACTATGCGCCACTCGTCACCTGAACGGTGATTTGGGTTGACGTCGAAAGCGGATATATCTTACAGTGCTTGCATAAATAAAACCGAGTCTTGGGAATGTTCGCGAAGTAGTGTACACTTGACAGAACAGGTTGGAATGGTTACCTGTTGATGATAGTCGAAATAGACAGACTGCTTCAGAACAGGCTGGACAAATAAAGGAGACGTACATGGAAAACAATCAGGAAAAGGAAGAGCTCAAAATACCGGAAACACTCCCTTTGCTTCCTGTGCGTGACGTGGTGGTATATCCCTATATGATCATCCCCCTTTTCGTGGGGAGAGAAATATCCATCAATGCGGTCGACTGGGCCTTGTCCCGCGACAGGCTTATCTTCCTGGCAACACAGAAAGAGATCTCCGACGAAGAACCTTCACCGGAAGAAATTTACACGGTCGGCACCGTTGCAATGATCATGCGGATGCTCAAGCTCCCCGACGGCCGGGTCAAGATCCTCGTCCAGGGTCTCGCCAAGGCCCGAATCACGGAATTCCTGGAATCAAAACCCTTTTTCTCCGTACGAATCGACAGGATTGTCGAACCGGCGATAATAGAACCGTCCATTGAAACGGAGGCATTTCTCCGCACCATTAAAGAGCAGATCACGAAAATCACCTCGCTGGGAAAAAGCATCTCCTCCGAGGTAACCGTCATCCTCGAAAACATGCAGGACCCGGGAAGCCTTGCAGACCTCATCGCCAGCAACATCGGCCTCAAGGTGGAGGAGGCCCAGAAACTCCTGGAAATAATCGATCCGATTGAACGGCTGAAAAAGGTAAACGAATACCTCAACAAAGAGATAGAACTGCTTTCCATGCAGGCCCGTATCCAGTCAGCGGCCAAAGAGGAAATGGGCAAGACCCAGCGGGAATATTTCCTTCGCGAACAGCTGCGGGCAATCCAGCAGGAGTTGGGTGAAACCGATGCCCGGTCGGAGGAGATGGCCGAACTCCGCAAGGCCATCGAAGAGGCAAAGATGCCGTCGACTGTGGAAAAGGAAGCCATCAAGCAGCTCGGACGCCTGGAACAGATGCATCCTGATGCCGCGGAAGCCAATATGCTCCGCACCTATCTGGACTGGTTGGTGGAACTGCCGTGGAGCAAATCGACCAAAGATGTCCTCGACATCACGCGGGCCAAGAAAATTCTTGACGAAGACCACTATTACCTGGAAAAAATCAAGGAACGGATCCTGGAGTTTCTGGCGGTTCGCAAACTGAAGAAGAAAATGAAAGGCCCGATCCTTTGTTTCGTCGGCCCTCCGGGGGTCGGCAAGACCTCCCTCGGCAAATCCATTGCCCGGGCAATGGGGCGCAAGTTCCTGCGCATCTCACTCGGCGGAGTCAGAGATGAAGCGGAAATGCGCGGTCATCGACGCACCTATGTGGGAGCGCTGCCGGGCCGGATTATCCAGGGCCTGAAGCAGGCCGACTCCAACAATCCGGTGTTCATGCTTGACGAAATAGATAAACTTGGCGCGGATTTCCGTGGCGACCCCTCTTCAGCGCTGTTGGAAATTCTCGACCCGGAACAGAACCACACCTTTTCCGATCATTACATCAATCTCCCGTTCAACCTCTCCAATGTAATGTTCATCGCCACGGCGAACCAGATTGATCCGGTGCCGAGCGCGCTGCGCGACAGGATGGAAGTCATCACCCTGTCCGGCTATACGGAAGAAGAGAAACTCGAAATCTCGAAACGATACCTGATTCCCCGCCAGATAGTGGAAAACGGAATAAGCGAGGAAATCGTCTCCTTCTCCGATGAAGCGCTTAAAACAATCATCGCCAAATATACCCGCGAGGCAGGCCTGAGAAACCTGGAAAGGGAAATCGGCACCATCTGCCGCAAAGTTGCCCGAAAAGTCGCCGAAGGAAAAAAACAGCGGTTCGTCATTACTGCGGCAACGGTCGCCAAATACCTCGGGCCGCCGAAGTATCTCCGTGAAATGGAGATGGAAAACAACGAGATCGGCGTTGCCACCGGGCTTGCCTGGACGCCGGTAGGTGGCGAGGTCCTGTTTGTCGAAGCCACCGTCATGAAGGGTAAGGGCGGCCTGACCCTGACCGGGCAACTGGGTGACGTCATGAAGGAATCGGCCCATGCGGCGCTTTCCTTCATCCGCTCGAAAGCGGCCGAATTCCAGCTCGCTGACGATTTTTTCACCAACCTGGAAATTCACGTTCACGTTCCCGCCGGAGCTATCCCCAAAGACGGCCCCTCGGCCGGAATTACCATGGCCACGGCGCTCGTTTCCGCGCTGACGAAGATTCCTGTCCGCCGGGATGTGGCCATGACCGGCGAGATAACACTGCGCGGCAGGGTTCTCCCCATTGGCGGGCTGAAGGAAAAGATGTTGGCCGCCATCAGGGCCGGCATCACAACCATTATCATCCCCGAGCAGAACAAGAAAGACCTGGAGGAGATCCCGAAACATATCCTGAAAAAAATCAGCATCGTCACCGCATCGTGCATTGACGATGTGCTGAAACTGGCCCTGGAAAAGTTCCCGCCAGCACCACCTTCCACGGCCAAAAACACACCACACAAACCGAAGTCAACTGCTCGCCGAATGACTTCACCGCCAAAGGTCGTTTCTTGAAAGACGGAGCCAATCTGAAGAAACTTGGCGAGTTCGGTCTGATTGAACGGTTTGCCAGGCAAATAAGCACCGGGAAAGGCGTCGTCCTCGGCATCGGGGACGACGCCGCTGCCTTTCAGCCCTCTCCCGGTCGTATCAACCTGATAACCACCGACATGTTGATTGAAGGGATCCATTTCGATCTTTCCTTGTGCGACCCGCTCTCCCTGGGCAGAAAGGCCCTGTCGGTGAACCTTTCCGATATTGCCGCAATGGGAGGCGAACCACGGCACTTCCTCCTGTCCCTGGCGATCCCCCCCGCAATGACCCTCGACTTTCTGGACAACTGTTTTACGGGCATGTTGCAGCGGGCCGAACAGTTCGGCGTTACCCTGATCGGTGGGGACACCTGCGCTTCACCGGCCACCCTGGTCCTCTCCCTGACCGTTCTCGGGGAGCAGTTCCCGGACCGGATTGTGCCACGTTCCGGGGCACGGCCGGGGGACCGGATATTCGTTACCGGCACGATCGGTGATTCAGCGCTCGGACTCCGTCTATTGCAGCAGGGCGAACGACAGGGCAGCGCCATCGTGCGCCATCTTGACCCGCTGCCACGGGTTCTCGAAGGCCGGGCACTGGCCGAGGCAAACATCCCCTCGGCCATGATTGACCTGAGTGACGGCCTGCTGGCCGACCTGGGACATATTCTCGACCTTTCCGCAGCAGGTGCGCGAATACATTCTGAAGCATTGCCCCTCTCGGCCGATTTTCGCGGGCACTTTCCGGCAATAACGGAACAAACCCTCTCTCTGGCCCTTGCCGGCGGCGAAGACTATGAACTCCTCTTTACCGTTCCCCCTGAAAAGATCAGCCACGTCTTGCCACTGATGGAAAAACTCGGCACGCCCGTTTCGGCGATCGGAACCATAACCGAAGAGCGAAAACTTGCAGTTATCGGCCCGGACGGCACGGAAATATCCCTCGACAGGAAGGGGTTCGACCACTTTTCCTGACCGGGAGCTACGCCACGCCAACACATGCCAGGCTGCTCTTTCATGTGTGCAGGCCCTCCTACCTGGGCGGGCTGCGCCCAGAAGCAGCTTCAGCGAAAGGATTCTTGAAGATTTCCAGGACATTGGAAGTCCGGCAACTGCCATGCAAAAACTCGATCGAAAGCTTAGTGGGAAAGATCCTGCCGAAATTCCGGATCCGGTGTATGATAGGATTCGCCAGATCCTGAAAACACTGGCGGGATTCCAGCTGCACGGCTATAAAAATGCCTGCATAAAGCGTCGGATTTCGGCACGGATCCGCAGCGTAGGCTGTGCTTCGGCACGGGAATACCAGGAATTTCTCCTGCAAAACAGGTCGGAACCGGCGGAGCTGGTCAAAACGCTCACCATCCACGTCAGTAAATTCTTCCGGAATCCGACTACCTTCAGTATGCTGCGCGATGAAGTTCTCCCAGCCCTCTTCTCGCGCTGCATAGAAGAAGGGAGGGAATCCCTCGATATCCGGAGCCTCGGCTGTGCAAGCGGCGAAGAACCGTATACAATGGCGATGATCCTGCGCGACTCCTTTACTCAGGAGATGACACGGGTCCCTGTCTCCATCAACGCGACGGACATTGATCCGGAAGTACTGCGAGTTGCCGCCGAAGCCTCGTATGATCAGGATCGCATGGATGAAACGCCCGCGGCCATCAGGGAGCGTTTCTTTACCTGGCAGGGCAACAGCTACCGGCTTGTTCCGGAAATAAGGAACATGGTTTCCTTTCACTATCATGATATGCTGCGCCCGACGCCCCTGGAGGCCTGCGATCTGATCCTCTGCCGCAATGTCCTCATCTATTTCGAGCGAGGCCACCAGGAAGCGCTCCTGAAACGCTTTGCCGAATCGCTCCGTAGCGGGGGATTTCTGGTACTGGGCAAGACGGAAACCCTGCTGGGCGAAGTACGCGACCGGTACCAGACCCTGTGTCCGGTCGAACGCATCTACCGGAAAAAATAAGCGGTTCGGTATATGCCGTTGCCGCCGGCGCACCTTTAAGTCGTCCAGGATTTCGGTTTTTCTGAAAGGAGATATATTCATGCGCATACCGATCGGATACAAATTCATTCTCGGGTTTGTCGTCGTCGTGGCGGCGGTCGCTTTCGTCCCCAGCGGAGTCCAGTTGCTCGGCTATTCGCCTGAAAGCACGAAGATCCTTACCTTCGCCGTGGCCCTGACCTTCGGCCTGATCCTCGGCTGGATTTTTTCCAAGACCTTCACCAGAAACATCTCGACGCTGAACGAATCCGCCGAGGCGATCAGCCGGGGAGATCTTACCAAGGACGTGGTTCTCGCCAAAACCCGCTTCCCCGACGAAACGATCGACATGGGAGCATCAATCCACCGTATGATGGAACATCTCCGGGATCTGGTCAGGAGCATCCGGGAAGTTTCGGAAAAGGTTTCCGAATCGGCCAAGACCCTCTCTTCCTCAGCCTTGGAAATCAATGCCTCCACCGAAGAAGTCGCCCTGGCAGTGGAACATATTTCCCGCGGCGCGGAAAACCAGGCGGAGATGGTCAGTAAAAGTTCCAGGGTGATCCATGAAATGGCCATTTCCATAGAACTGGTCGCAAAAAGAGCAAAGGAAGCTTCGGGAGCAGCCAGGGAGACCAGCATCACCGCCCGGCGTGGTGGCGAACAGGCAGGCGATCTGCTGGAACGAATGAGATTTTTTTTCGACCGGGTCGAACAGAGCGGGCGGCAGTTCATGGAGTTCAACGCCAAGCTGCAGAGAGTAGGGAAAATAGCCGACTTCATAGGTGAAATAGCCCGGCAGACCAACATGCTCGCCCTCAATGCCTCCATTGAAGCGGCGCGTGCCGGAGAATACGGCAAAGGTTTTGCGGTGGTCGCGGAAGAAGTGCGCAAGCTGTCCGAGGGCGCCGGAAGATCGGCCGAGGATATTCTTGATCTGATCACCGGAATTCGGGAAGAAAGCCATCGCGTCCAGGACACCATCCTGGAAGTCTCGAAAAATATCGGTGAAGGCAAGAAAAATATCGACATGACGTCGGAATCCTTTCGCGAAATCCTCGAAACAGTCATGGAAACCGAACGCAAGACCAACAGTATTGCCGACATGGCGAACATGCAGACGGACGGCGCCGGGCAGATGGTCCAGAACGTGGATGAGATTGCCCGGGTGGCGGAAGACAACGCTGCCTCGACCGAACAGGTTTCCGCCGCGACCCAGGAGCAGGCGGTGGCGATGCAGGAAATGGCCCAGGCTGCCCGTGAACTGGCAGCCCTTTCCGACAGTCTGCTCCGTTCCGTCGAGCGTTTTACCCTGCCGCCGAAGGAGGAGCCCGTCCAATGAGCGGCCGGGGCAGGCGGTTTCTCATCTTCACCCTGCAGGGTGACCGGTATGCCGTAAACGTCGAAAACCTCTCCGAGGTCATGGAAACACCTGCCACGTTCCCGATTCCCCGGGTATCGCAAGCTTATCTCGGCGTTATGAATTTTCACGGTGCCCCGATACCGATACTCGACCTCGCGTCCTTCCTTAGCGGCGCCCGTCCGACACGTTCCGGCAGAATACTGGTCCTGAACCACAAAGTAGGTTCTCTGGCACTACGGATAGACACCGTTGAGCGCATCGTTTCCGATATTCGAGGACTAGAGGTCCAGCCGGACGAAGGCCCCTTGGTACGCCAGTCGATTCTGTTTAATAAGGAAAAGATACCGCTGCTTGCCGTGGAGATGCTCATGGCTGAACTGGAGGAAGAAGTGCGCACCGGCCACAGCAAAATCCGCCGAAACGATGCAACAAAGGCAGAACTGCAATGACCCACGAACGGAGAATCGCATAAATGGACATGTCCCAGTACAAGGATCTGTTCGTCTCCGAAGTCAGGGAGCACCTCCAGGGCATCAATGAAGCAGTCGTGGCACTGGAAGGCGCACCCGAAGACCGGGAAAAGATCGACTTTCTGTTCAGGATGGCCCACTCTATCAAGGGAATGGCCGCCTCCATGGGATACGGCGAGATGGCTGAGCTTGCCCATAAAATGGAGGATCTCATGGACCGGGTCCGCAAGGGAACCATCGGCTTCCTTGCCGGTGTTGCGGATCTGCTGCTGGAAGGCAGCGACCTGCTGTCCGTGATGCTGAACGACGTGGAAGCCGGGGGAAACGGATCACATGAGATCCTTGACCTGGTGCAGCGCCTGACCGGTTACACTCCGCTGCCGCAAGGCGAATCACCACTTCCAGCGCAAGCCCCGCCCCTAGGGGAACCGGGCCTGTCCCACCCGGACCAGGACAAGGATACAGCACTGCCGGAACCCCGTCAGCAGGAGGCTGTGCGGGAAAAGCCCGATGCCTCGGCCTCGCATAATGTCCGGGTCAAAACCGAGGTGCTGGACAGCTTGGTAAACATCACCGGGGAGTTGATCACGCACAAGAACCGGATGATCTCCCTTGCCGGCGACCTGCATGCGCCAACGCTCAGCGAAGCGGTTACCGATCTCTCCCGCCTGGTCCGGGAACTTCATGACGAGGTATTGAAGGTCAGGCTCATGCCCTTTGCCACCGTCGCCGACCGACTCCCGCGTATGGTCCGCGACCTGGCAAAAAAAAGCGGCAAAGAGGTTGCCTTGCAGGTTTGCGGCAAGGAACTGGAACTGGACCGCGGTATCCTGGAGGGACTCGCCGACCCGCTCCTGCATATTTTACGAAACGCCGTGGATCACGGCCTGGAAGCACCCGCCGAGCGCATTGCAGCGGGCAAAGAGGCCGTAGGAACGATTTCCGTGGAGGTTTGCCGGGAAGCAGACCGGATGCTCATTACCATAACCGATAACGGCAAGGGAATGGATCATCGACGTCTCGTTGCAGCTGCTGTTGAAAAGGGGCTCATCCGGCAGGAGGAAGCGGCCGTTTTGTCACCGCAACAGGCGCTGATGCTCATCTGCCTCCCCGGTTTTTCCACCGCAACCCAAGTTACCGACGTGTCCGGACGAGGCGTAGGCATGGATGCCGTGCGGGCCTCCCTGCAGGCCATCGGCGGCAGCCTCGGCATCGAATCTGCGCCGGGGACAGGGAGTCGCTTCAGCCTTTCTCTCCCGCTGACCATCTCCATTATCCAGATCCTGCTGGTGCGTTGCGCCTCGCTGGAGGTGGCGATTCCGGTGACCAAGATTCTGCGCACCGTAGATCTCAGAAAGGATGCCGTGCTGACCCGCGGCAAGAGAAAGTACTTCCGGTTGGGCGAGGATGATATCCCCCTCGTGAGCCTTCACCGACTACTCGACCTGCCGCTCTCCCCCATCAAAGGCGAAAGCGTCCCGGCCGTAGTCGTAGAGATGAAGGGACGCATGGTGGGCCTGGTTGTGGACCGGCTTGTCGGTCAGCAGGATGTTTTCGTAAAACCACTCGGCAGTCCCCTCAACCGGATGAAAGGCATTTTCGGTGGGGCAATCCTCGGCGACGGACAGGTAATCTTTATCATCGATCCGGCAAATCTCCTCTGAGGTACGGCCCACCAGGAACGCATGGTGACCTGTCAGCGCCAATCCGGTTCGGCAGCGGGAAGGCCGCAAAAGAGGTTGCACCAAAAATCGAGTTATGGCACTATCAGCCGCGTTTTTCTGAAAGGAACCCTATGAAACGACTAATTTCTCTCGTTTTTTTCTGCGGACTTGTTTCGCTAGGCCTGGTCGCCGTTCCCCCGGCCCAGGCAGCAGCAAAACTCAAGGACGTCATCGCCACCGTGGAGCAAAGCTACAACTCACTGACCGACCTGCAGGCGGCATTCACCCAAAGGACCTACATTCCCTCGCTGAAAAGGGACCAGAAAGGCAACGGCAAGCTCTCAATCAAAAAAAACGGTAAGCGTCCGGCCATGTTCCGTTTCGACTATTCCAAGCCGCGCCAGCTAATCGTTTCCGACGGTGTCTCGGTATGGTTCTACCTGCCGGAAAACAAGCAGGTAATGGTAACCGACCTGAAAGGGCTTTTTGCAGAAGGACAAGGAGTAACGCTCAACTATCTGACCGGCATCGGCAGGATTTCACGGGACTTCGCCATTGCCCCGTTGAACGGCGGACGTGATGCGGAAGGCAACTATCTTCTTGAACTGATACCGAAAACCCCGAGCCAGAACCTGGCAAAGCTGCAGATGACCGTAGCGGCAAAAGCCGTTGAAGTGTTTCTTAAGAAAGGTACGATCAGAAACACGTTTCCGATCCTCACTTCCGTGATATACGACCAGTTCGGCACCAGAACAACCATCGATTTCAAGAACGTAGAAGTAAACAGGGGTCTGGCCGGTGCTCTCTTCCGGTTCTCGATTCCCGCCGGCGTTGAAGTAATCCGGCACTGACCGACTTGCTCCGCTTTACAGATCGAGACTGGCGGCCTGCCGCCAGTCGGGACAGTGTTTTTTTGCCGGGGAACGGCCCGCTGCTATCCCCCGGCCAATACAGAAAGGAGGCATATCTATGCCGTCATTTGATATCGTTTCCAAGGTTGAAATGCAGGAAGTCGACAATGCGGTCAACCAGACCATCAAGGAAATAGACCAGCGTTACGACTTCAAGGGTTCGAAAAGCGAAGTGTCGCTGGAAAAGGACACCATCAAGGTCCTGGCGGATGATGATTTCCGATTGAAATCAATCATCGATATTCTCCAGTCGAAGTGCCTGAAACGGGGCATTTCCGTAAAATCGCTACAGTATGGCTCCGCCGAAACCGCCTCCGGCGGCATGGTTCGGCAACTGATAACCGTCCAGCAGGGAATTTCCAAGGAAAAGGGCAAAGAAATCATCGCCGTCATCAAGGAAAGAAAACTGAAAGTCCAGGGTCAGATCCAGGATGACCAGGTACGGGTGACGGGAAAGAATATCGATGATCTCCAGGAAATCATCCAACTCCTCAAGGGCAAAGACCTGGGGATCGAATTGCAGTTCATAAATTTCAGACAATAGCAACGGGGTATGGATCAAGGAGCACGGGATCGACAGCCACATGGCGGCTTTCTTCCGTCCCGCGCCTCATTCCCCACCGACTATACAGAGGTGCCTTTGAGCGACAACAGAAAAGAAAAAGTCAGTATGGTAAGTCTCGGCTGTCCGAAGAACCTGGTGGACGCGGAGATCATGCTCGGTTTTCTCGACCGGGAGGGATATGAAATCACCACCGACGAGAAGGATGCCGACATAATAATCGTCAACACCTGCTCCTTCATCAAGGAAGCCAAACAGGAAAGCGTCGATGCTATCCTCGACCTGGCCGATCGAAAGCACGACGGCCGCTGCAGGCTGCTGATCGTAACCGGCTGTCTCCCCCAGCGCTACCAGGAAGAGCTCTGCCGGGAGCTTCCGGAAGTGGACATCTTTATCGGCACCGGAGATTATCCCCGCATAGCCGAAATTATCGCCGAAAAGCATGGCACAGCCGAACAGCTCCGCTATATCGGCGACCCGAATTTCATCTATGACGAAGAATCTCCCCGACTCAAATCAACCCCGGTTTATTCCGCCTACCTGAAAATCGCCGAAGGTTGTTCCAATTGCTGCTCCTACTGCGTTATTCCCAGCCTGCGCGGTGCCTATCGGTCCCGCCCGGTTGAGGCGCTGGTTACGGAGGCCCGGCGATTGGTGGCAGGTGGCGCGCGGGAATTGAATCTCATCGCCCAGGACGTAACCAACTATGGAACGGATCTGGCTGGAAAACCCAGCCTGGAAGAATTGATCCGCCAACTGGCGAAAATTGAGGATCTCCACTGGATACGCATTCTCTATGCCTATCCCAACGGCATAACCGACGGTCTTATCCAACTGATCAAGGAAGAAAAGAAAGTCTGCAAATATCTCGATATCCCCCTGCAGCACATCAGCGATCCGGTTCTTGCCCGAATGAACCGCAGGAGCACATCTGCCGAAATCCGCACCCTGCTGGAAAAACTCCGTGGCGAAATTCCCGACATAGCCCTCAGGACATCTCTCATTGTCGGCTTCCCCGGCGAAACAGAGGATGATTTCAAGAAGCTGCTCCAGTTCGTTGAAGAGACCCAGTTCGACAGGCTGGGAGTGTTCTGTTATTCACGGGAAGAAGGAACTCCCGCCGCCGAGATGACCGACCAGGTCTCGGAGCGGACCAAGCGTGAACGCTACAAAAAGATCATGAAAGCCCAGTCGAGGCTCTCCTTCAAACGTAACCGCCGACTGGTGGGAAAGGTAGAAGAAGTAATCGTGGAAGGGTACAGCGAGGAAACCGAACTGCTCCTGAAGGGACGATCTTCCCGCCAGGCGCCCGACATTGACGGTCAGGTCTATGTTACCGCCGGCAACGCCAACGTCGGCGACATCGTGCGCTTGAAAATTACCGATTCCTCCGACTATGATCTGATCGGTGAAATTCTTGAGGAAAGTCATGATTAGCCCGCTGATTCCGGACACCCGCAACATGCGGCTTTTTTCTTGACATCAGGGTAAAGTACGTTATTATGTCCAATCTTAATTGGCTGCAAGAGAATATTTGTTCTGAGAGGTCTTGATGGTAGAGAGAATTGATGAAATGAAAGCTCTTCTCCTGAAACTGAAGGAGGAGACCCTTAAAGAAATAAACAAGACGATGAAGTCTACGTCCGAAATTCCCAGTGGGGAACCGAGTGGCGATATCTATGACCAGGCTTCCAGCGAAAGGGACCGGGAACTGGGTCTGTTGCTGAATGATCGTGAACGGGAAAAGCTGCGCAACATCGACGAAGCGCTGCTACGTATCCAGGAAGGCGATTACGGGATATGTGAGGAGTGCGGCTGCGATATCCCGATCGGCAGACTCAAAGTCATGCCCTTTGCCCACTACTGCGTAAAGTGCAAGGAAGATATTGAAAAGATCCAGGCGCAAACCAAGCGCTTTGAAGAGGAAAAAAGCTACAGCGAAATCCCCATAAATGATGACGAGGACATGTAGCCGGATTATTCGAAAAAAAAAGGGCGCTGCCAAAAGGCAGCGCCCTTTTTTTTTCGGACCTATCCCCCAAAAGAAGGTGGATATGACGTTTGACAAGACCTGCCAGGTTTTCGAAAACCTGGCAGGTCTACCATACAGTTAAAGTATCAGAAGTTGTGTCAACAACGTACATATCTCGGCAATGTCAGCTACTTATGCTCAAGTCGATTTTGGCATTGGCTGTAGTGTTATCCTGCTACCTTCTTTTGGGGGCTAGGTCCGTTTTTTTACATCTCCACCCGGGTCACAACCCCATGCAGACGGCTGGCGGGAAGCTTGTTGAACTGCACGAAGTTCGGCGTCAGCTTCTTGATAACGCTGAAGACCTTCCAGACCGGGTTCCTGGTATTAATATCTTCTATGCCGTAGAAGATTACCTTTTCCTTGATGCCGTTCATCTTCAAGAGGCTTTCGATATCCAGCACGACCATGTAGCCGGCGCGGACCTCGAAGGCTTCCAGGCCGGGAGCCAGATCTTCCTTGAGAACGGTTTTCAGGCCGAACGGGTTATCGGTTCTGACAATGGAAATCAGAATGTTCCGTTCATAGACAATATTGCTGCGGATAATGCAGTGAATGACATAGGGCGGAATGATATTCCATTCACGGGCAAAGAACAGCGCTGTACCGGAAAGCACTCTTCCCGATGCATAGATCTGCTCATAGCTCACCTTGAAGGTCTCGATATCCAG
>JAQUHN010000015.1 GCA_028683555.1 Geobacteraceae bacterium
TATGCTTCTTCATGACCTGCCTCCTTGGTTGTGGCTCTGTATTGGTTACCTCTAAGTTCCAATATAATCCACGTTTGCAAGGGGCAGGTCACTTTTTTTACTGACAGCCATTATGTCTGGCAGGTCTCTTGGAACAGTGACTACGGGGGTACCCCGGTCTCCAAGGTTCTGCGTATCCCTTACCCCGTTAATCCCTAATCCTGGCGGAAGGATTCTTATCCTGCCTATCCTGCTGATTGATAAAGGTTTTTATGTCCAAATTATACGTGATAGGCATCGGTCCCGGCGACCTGACCCACATGACCTACGAGGCCCGTGAAGCCATCGAGACAGCAGATACCGTCGTGGGCTACAAGACCTACCTCGACCTGATCGATCCGCTCCTTGCGGGCAAGGAAGTGCTTTCCTCCGGCATGACGAGGGAGGTGGAACGCTGTCGTGAGGCGCTGCGGCTCGCCGGAGAAGGACGGACGGTTGCCCTGGTCTCCAGCGGCGATGCCGGCGTGTACGGCATGGCCGGACTGGTGCTGGAACTGTCGCCTCCGGATGACATCGACGTGATCATCATTCCCGGTGTCTCGGCGGTGCAGGCCGCGGCATCGGTACTGGGCGCACCGCTGATGCACGACTTCGCGGTGATATCCCTCTCCGACCTGCTCACCCCCTGGGAACTGATCGAGCAGCGGCTGGCGGCTGCGGCCTCAGCCGATTTCGTGGTAGCGCTCTACAACCCGCGCAGCAAGGGCAGAGTACGGCACATAGAACGGGCCCGGGACATCCTGCTCAGCTGCCGCTCACCGGAAACCCCGGTAGGGATCGTCCGCAATGCCTGCCGCGACGGTGAGGAAAAAATCATTGCCACCCTGTCCGACATGCCCCTGGAGCGCATCGACATGTTTTCGCTGGTCATCGTCGGCAACTCGGCAACTTTTGTCGACAACCACGGACGGATGGTAACGCCGAGAGGATATGAAACAGGAACGAGGTTCGAGAATCGAGGTTCGAGGAAAACCATCGATTCACAAACCTCGATTACCGGTTCTCACGAGTCTATCCTCGACCCTCGTTCCTCACTCCTCGATCCTCTTTCCTCGATCCCCGCTCCCCGTCCCTTCACGGGACGCGCCGTGATGTTCTGCGGCACCGGTTCGGATGTGGGTAAGTCGGTGCTGGCAGCCGGGTTCTGCCGCATGCTTCGCAACCGGGGCATTGCCGTGGCGCCGTTCAAATCCCAGAACATGGCCCTCAACTCGTACGCCACCCCGGAGGGGGGCGAAATCGGCCGCGCCCAGGCGGTCCAGGCCCAGGCCTGCCGCATAGCGCCGCACACCGACATGAACCCGGTACTCCTCAAGCCTAATTCCGACACCGGCAGCCAGGTCATCGTCCAGGGCAAAGTGGTGGCGTCCATGGCGGTGCAGGAATATAACACCTACAAACCGCAGGCATTGCTGAAGGTGGAAGAAAGCTTCAGGCGGCTGGCCGGGGCCTATCAGTTCATTGTCATCGAAGGCGCCGGCAGCATTGCCGAAATCAACCTGAAGGCCCACGACATTGCCAACCTGCGGATTGCCGAAATGGCCGACTGTCCCTGCATCCTGGTGGCGGATATCGACCGGGGCGGGGTCTTCGCCCAGATCGTCGGCACCTGGGAACTGCTTGATCCCCAGGAACGACAGCGCATCAAAGGGGTGGTGATAAACAAGTTCCGCGGCGACCCCTCGCTGCTCGCTTCGGGCATCACGTTCGTGGAGGACAAAACCGGGATACCCGTGCTGGGAGTCGTCCCCTATTTCAGCCATTTCCGCATTCCGGAAGAAGACAGCGTGGCGCTGGAAAGGCGAAGGACCGAGGCACGGGGAACGAGGAGCGAGGCAGGCAAAATCCGGATCGGCGTAATCAGGTTTCCGCGCATCTCCAACTATACCGATTTCGACCCACTGGAGGCGGAGCCGGATGTGGATCTGCGCTACATCGAGGATGTCGGGGAGCTGGATGGACTGGATGTTCTGATTCTGCCGGGAAGCAAGGCCACCATTGCCGATCTCCATTTTCTCAAGCAACAGGGGCTGTTTGACCGGATACGGCACTTTGAGGGATCGATTGTCGGCATCTGCGGCGGCTACCAGATGCTGGGCAGGAGAATTCTCGACCCGGACGGCATCGAATCGTCGGTCGCGGAGGCCGAAGGTCTGGAAATCCTTGATGTTGAGACGGTACTTCTTGCGGAAAAGGAAACCCACCAGGCAGAGGCACGTCTGCTTCCGGCTGCCCTGAAGATCTCCCCGAGCGGTGGAGACACGGTTTCCGGCTATGAGATCCACATGGGGAGCACTACCCTGGGTTCCACGGCCAAGCCCTTCGCCCAACTGCTGCGCCGTTCCGGCAATGAGGTTGCGCTTCTGGACGGAGCCGTCTCAGCCGACGCCCGGATATTCGGCACCTACCTGCATGGCATTTTCGACAATCACGGTTTCCGCACGGCTTACCTCAACCGGATACGACGGGAAAAAGGATTGCCGGCAAGCTCTATTGACTGCAAGACCGAAGACCCGTTCGACCTGCTTGCGGAACACCTTGAGCGGCATCTGGACCTGGAGCGGCTGTTCCGGGTCTGCAGGATAGAAGAATGCTCGGCATAGATCCGCTGGTCCTGATCAGCGCGGTTTTCCTGGACCTGTTCCTGGGCGACCCGCGCTGGCTGCCGCACCCGGTGATCGCCATCGGCCGGTTGATCTCGATGCTGGAAAAAGTCCTGCGCCGCCTGGTCCGCAATGAACGTGTCGGCGGATTGCTGCTGCTTATCGGTGTCGTTGCCACGACAATCGTGCTCTCCCTCTTGCTGCTGAAGGGCGCTGCCATCATCAGCCCCTATCTCGCAAGTGCCGTGGCGGCAGTCCTTTCATGGACCTGCCTTGCGGCCCGTTCCCTGCACGGCGAGTCGAAACTGGTTGCCGACCGGCTGGCTGACGGTGACGTGGCTGGAGCGCGGCACTATCTTTCCCGCATCGTCGGTCGCGACACGGACGATCTCGACGAGCCGGAGATCTGGCGGGCGCTAGTGGAAACGGTGGCGGAAAACACCTCGGACGGAATCATTGCGCCGCTCCTCTACCTGATGATCGGTGGGCCGGTCTTGGGGCTGGCCTACAAGGCGGTGAACACCCTCGACTCCATGGTCGGCTACCGGAACGAGCGCTATATCAACTTCGGCTGGGCCGCAGCCCGCTTCGACGACCTGGCCAACTGGCTGCCGGCGCGGATTACCGGGTTGCTGATGGTTGCCGCGGCGCCGCTGCTCGGACTTTCCGCCGGCAAGGCCTTCAGCATTATGCTGCGGGACGGCGGCAATCATTCCTCCCCCAACAGCGGTATCCCGGAGGCGGCCACGGCCGGAGCCCTCGGTGTCCGTCTCGGCGGCACGAACCGCTATTTCGGCAAACCGGTGGCAAAATCCACCATCGGCGACCCGCTGCGGGAACTGTCCCGGCAATCCTACCAGGGGGCGGTGCGGCTGATGTATGGTTCCACGGCGCTGCTGCTGGCAGTGTGGGGAGTCGTGGTGGTGATTCTGCGGGGCACGGGGTAAGAATCAAGAAATACGGATTACGGGGTACGGATTAGAGAATCAATAAAAAACCTTTCTTCTTGCAACTGGAAGCTTCGACCAATCCGCAACAATAGATAGGAACATATTCCACACATATCGGAACATTCTATGACTAACGACAGCCGTTCACCTGCATACAGCCGCTACGCCCTGGCGCTGCTGCTGGCCGTCAACCTGCTGAATTATATCGACCGCCAGATCCTCTACGCGGTATTTCCGCTGATCAAGTCCGACTTCCAGCTGTCCGACACGGCACTCGGCTTGCTCGGCAGCGCCTTCATGGTCTGCTATATGTGTTCCGCCCCGCTGCTCGGCTGGCTCGGCGACCGGGGCAACCGGGTCCAGCTCGCCTCCTGCGGTGTGGCGGTATGGAGCCTGGCCACCGCTCTGTCCGGATTCGCTCCCGGCTACCGTTCGCTGCTGGCGGCCCGCACCGTGGTCGGCATCGGCGAGGCGAGTTTCGGTACCGTATCACCGGGACTGGTCGCCGATTTTTTCAGCAAGGAACGCCGCGGCCAGGTGCTCTCCTACTTTTACCTGGCAATTCCGGTCGGAAGCGCCATCGGCTACCTGCTCGGCGGACAGTTGGGCTACCATTTCGGCTGGAAATCGGCCTTTCTTATGGTGGGAGCACCGGGTCTGATCCTCGCATTCGCGGTTTGGTTCCTCCGTGATCCGCAAATCGTGGCCGGCATTCGGCAAGAGCGCCCGATCCGAAAGTCCCTGGCGGCCGGATACCGGGCCTTGTTCAGAAACCGCTCGTTTGTGGTCAACACTCTGGCCATGGCCGCCATGACCTTTGCCATCGGTGGACTTGCCCAATGGATGCCCAGTTTCCTCTACCGGATCCACCACCTGGATGTGGCCAGGGGGAATACCCTGTTCGGCGCCATCACTGTGCTGGCCGGCATCACCGGCACCCTGGCTGGCGGCTGGCTCGGCGACCGTCTGCAGCAGAAAACCTGCAAGGGCTACCTGCTGGTTTCCGGCTGGGGCTTCCTGATTGGCACGCCCATCGCCGTCTACGCCATCGCGACCGATTCCCTGGCAGGATGTCTTACGGCCATGTTTTTCGCCGAGTTCTTTCTTTTTTTCAATACCGGCCCGCTCAACACGGTAATTGTCAACGTCAGTTCCTCTTCCTGCCGTGCCATGGCATTTGCAGTGAACATCTTTTTCATCCATGCCCTGGGCGACGCCGTATCGCCGACAATCCTCGGCTGGCTTTCGGATCTCTGGGGACTGCGCTCGGCCCTGCTGGTCACCCCTGCCGCCATCGCCCTGGCAGCGGTTTTCTGTTTTCTTTGCACGCGGCACATCCGCCAGGACATGGAAGCGGTGGAAGAAGCATAGCTGCATGCAGCTATCGAACCCTTCCCCTCTTTCTTTCCGGAACTATCTGTGATACATAAATACACTTACCATTCAACCTGCATTGATGACCGGAAAGTCGGCGGAGTCTAGCTGCATCCGTTCACGAATCGACACACACTACCCAGGGAGGCTTTTATGAAAAAGGATATTCTGGAAAAAGGCGCAATCCTGCAACGCGATAAGGAAACCTATGCCATTGCACCACACATTCCCGGCGGCATCACCGATACCGCAACCCTGCGCAAAATCTGCGACGCCGCAGACAAGTTCAAGGTTCAGGCATTGAAAATAACTTCTGCCCAGCGCATCGCCATGGTCGGCATCAAGGAAGAGGATCTGGATGCCATCTGGGCCGACCTCCAGCAGACGCCCGGCGCCGCCATCGGCCTCTGTGTACGGAGCGTCAAGATCTGCCCCGGCACCACTTTCTGCAAAAGGGGTGTCATGGATTCCGTAGGGCTCGGTCTGAAGATCGACGCCATCTATCATGCCATGGATCTGCCCAACAAGATGAAGATGGGCGTGTCCGGCTGCATGCTTTCCTGCTCCGAGGTGTGGGTAAAGGACATCGGCGTGATGGGAACACCGAAAGGATGGAAGATCCTGGTGGGTGGCAACTCCGGCATGCGGCCGCGGATCGGCGACGTGTTCATGGAAGATATCGCCACCGATGAAGAAGTCCTGGCGATCATTGAAAAGATTGTCGATTTCTACAAGAACTGCGGCAAAAGGGAGCGTTTGTGCCGGGTCGTCGAGCAGATGGGTATCGACGAGTTCAAGAAGGCGGTACTCGGCTAACAGGCCCGACTTACAGCAAAGGCCGAATAAAAAAAGCGATGTGCGGATTTATCTGCGCATCGCTATTTTTGTTCCAGCCTACCTGTTACGCTGTACCGATGAAGCTTTCTGTTGCAGCCAGCGGATCAGCAACCAGGCGAGACTCCAATGCATGAGCAGTAGCTTCATGAAACACCTCAGCGGAGCAGTCTGCAACGTCCCCGGTAACTGTCCCACAGGATCATCTTCAGGACAAGCGCTGCAATGGCATAGCGGAGCAAAATCCGGGTAGTGTACTACAGGGAGTAATGAGAGCTCAGAGTTTCCCGAGGTAGGTCTTTATCTCCCGGGCCATCTCAGCTGAATCTATCCGGACGGAGAGTTCGTTGTTGCGGGACAGGGCACTGTGGGTGAGGTTGTGACTGCCGAGAAAGACCAGGCGGTCATCGATGACAACAACCTTGGCATGGCTGGTTTTCCGCAGGGAATCGAAGCGTACGTCAACCCCGCCCCGGGACAGGAACGTCGCGGTGGAACTGTTTTCCAGATTGAGAAAATCAGCCTTGTCCCGTGATCGTTCCAGGATCACGGTTACGTCAATCCCCCGCCGCCGGGCGAGAATCAGTTCGTCCGCGATGCGGCGCGGGTAATTGTCGGGAAAGTTGGTGATCTTGAACAGGTAACAGGAAACGATAATGCTGGAGCGGGATTCGCGAATGGCCTCGAGCAGAGCGGAGCCGTAGTCACGGTTTTTCAGCAGGGTCGCGCCGCACGGTCGCGGTTCGGCCGGAACAGCAGGGCAGGACAAGCAGAGCAGGAGTGCCGCCAGGCAGGAACAAAGCATGAAGCGGCCGGCGCGGTTTACGCCACGCCGGCCGCGGGGAATAATGGCCATGGTTGATTACCGTGGGAGCTTCTGCGAGGTTAAGGACACGCTACTAGCTGAAAAGATCCACCACTTTGTCGAAAAAGTTCTTTTTCATCGGATGGATTTCCTCGCCGCCGATCCTGGCGAATTCTTCCAGCAGCTCACGCTGCTTCTTGTTGAGATTTACCGGGGTCTCCACCTTTATCACCACCAACTGGTCGCCCCGTCCGTATCCCTGGAGCACCGGGATGCCCTTCTCCCTGAGGCGGAAAACCTTGCCTGACTGGGTGCCATCCGGAATTTTCAGATTTATCTTGCCGTCAAGCGTCGGTACCGGTATCTCGGTGCCGAGAGCCGCCTGGACGAAGCTGATGGGAATTTCGCAGATCACATCGTTGTTCTCACGGGAAAAAACCGGATGCGGACGGACACTGATGGAGACGTAGAGATCGCCGTTCGGTGCTCCCTTTGAACCCTGACCACCCTCGCCGGACAGTTTCAACCGGTTGCCGGTCTCGACACCTGCAGGCACCTTGATCGACATGGTCTTGGTATCACGCTCCATACCGGTACCGCGGCAGGAGGAACAGGGTGAATCAATAACCCGGCCTTCGCCGTTGCAATGGCTGCAGGTGCGACTGACGCTGAAGTAGCCCTGTTGGAAACGCACCTGTCCCGCGCCGCGACAGGTCGGACATACCTTGGGATCGGTACCGGGCTTGGCGCCGCTGCCGTTGCACGCACCACAGCGCTTATTGTAGGGAACATCGATCTTTGATTCGATGCCGAAGGCCGCTTCCTCGAAATTGATCTCCAGATTGTAGAGAAGATCTTCCCCTCGCCTGCCGCCCCTGCGCTGCTGTCGGCCACCAAACAGGTCGCCGAAGATATCACCGAAGATGTCGCCAAAAGGAGTTCCGCCGCCGAAACCGAAATCGGATGAATTGTACCCGCCGCCACCGAGCCCGGCATGGCCGAACTGGTCGTACTGTGCTCGCTTCTGCGGGTCGGACAGAACTTCATACGCCTCAGAAACCTCTTTGAATTGCTCTTCGGCCTGTTTGTCCCCCTGATTTTTGTCAGGATGGTGTTTTATCGCCAGCTTGCGATAGGCCTTCTTGATTTCGGTGTCGGATGCATTCCGATGAACTTCCAGCACCTCGTAGTAATCACGCTTTTCCCCGTTCGCCACGCTCTATCCCCATAGGCAAAAGGCAAAGGGCAAACGGCAAAAGGGGAGTAGTACCGATCTCCCCTTCGCCCTCAGCCCTCTGTCTCGAGCCATTCGATGTAATTTATTTATTTTCGTCTTTTACTTCTTCGAACTCGGCCTCGACAACCTTTTCATCCGAGCCGCCCTGCTCGGCGGCCGCTTCATCAGCAGGTTCGGCCCCTGGCTGCTGTGCCTTGGCGTAGACCGCTTCGGCCAGCTTGTGGGATGCCTGGGTGAGTTCGTCGGACGCCTTCTTGATTGCTTCGGTGTCGGTTCCCTCCATGGCCTTTTTCAAGGCGGCAATGCCGTCCTCGATTTTCTGCTTCTCAGCGGCATCGATCTTGTCGCCGAACTCCGTGAGCGACTTCTCGGTGGAATAGATCAGGCTGTCGGCATGGTTGCGGGCCTCGATGGTTTCGCGCTTCTGCTTGTCCTCTGCGGCGTGCGATTCCGCGTCGCGCACCATCTTTTCGATCTCTTCCTTGGAGAGTCCGGAAGATGCGGTAATGCGGATCGACTGCTCCTTGCCGGTACCCAGGTCCTTGGCCGAAACGTGGACAATGCCGTTGGCGTCGATGTCGAAGGTAACCTCAACCTGCGGCACGCCGCGGGGTGCCGGCGGAATGCCGGTCAGCTCGAAATTGCCGAGGGTCTTGTTGTCGCCGGCCATCTCCCGCTCGCCCTGGAGCACGTGGATGGTCACCGCTGGCTGGTTGTCGGCAGCAGTGGAGAATACCTGGCTCTTGCGGCACGGGATAGTAGTGTTCTTGTCGATGAGCTTGGTCATCACGCCGCCGAGGGTCTCGATGCCGAGAGAGAGCGGGGTAACATCCAGCAACAGTACGTCCTTCACGTCGCCGCGGAGCACGCCACCCTGGATGGCGGCGCCGATGGCTACCACCTCGTCCGGATTGACGCCCCGGTTCGGAACCTTACCGAAGATATCCTGCACCCTTTTCTGCACGATCGGCATACGGGTCATACCACCCACCAGGATGACTTCGTCGATTTCGCTGGGGGAAAGGCCGGCGTCCTTCAGTGCGGTCCGGCACGGGCCTTCCAGTTTGTCGATCAGCTCGGCACAGAGGGATTCCAGCTTGGCCCGGGTCAGTTTCAGCGTCAGGTGCTTCGGACCGGTGGCGTCAGCGGTAATGAACGGCAGGTTGATATCGGTTTCCATGGAAGTGGAGAGTTCGCATTTTGCCTTTTCAGCCGCTTCCTTGAGACGCTGCAGCGCCATCTTGTCGGAGCGCAGGTCAATACCCTGGTCCTTCTTGAACTCGTCGGCAATCCAGTCGATGACCTTCTGGTCGAAGTCCTCGCCACCGAGGAAGGTGTCGCCGTTGGTTGACTTGACCTCGAACACCCCTTCGCCGAGTTCCAGAATGGAAATATCGAAGGTACCGCCGCCCAGATCGAACACCGCGATCTTTTCGTCCTTCTTCTTATCGAGACCATAGGCAAGGGCCGCCGCAGTCGGCTCGTTGATGATCCTGAGGACGTTCAGTCCGGCAATCTTGCCGGCATCCTTGGTGGCCTGACGCTGGGAGTCATCGAAGTACGCCGGCACGGTGATGACCGCATCGGTGACCGCTTCGCCCAGGTAGTCCTCGGCGGTCTTCTTCATCTTCTGCAGAATCATGGCGGCGATTTCCGGCGGCGAATACTGCTTGCCCCGCACCTCTACCCAGGCATCGCCGTTATCGGCTTTCACAATGTTGAACGGCGAGATGGCGATATCCCTGCGTACCGCTTCGGTATCGAACTTGCGGCCGATCAGGCGCTTGATGGCAAACAGGGTGTTTTCCGGATTGGTAACCGCCTGGCGTTTCGCCTGCTGGCCCACCGGTCGCTCGCCACTGTCCGTGAAGGCGACCATGGACGGCGTGGTACGACTTCCTTCCGCATTTGCTATGACAACAGGCTCTCCCCCCTCCATGATGGCAACGCAGGAGTTGGTAGTACCCAGATCGATTCCTATAACCTTACTCATATATGTGTTCCTCCTTTTGGTGTCTCTGCAACTTTAAGCTAAGTATTCACCTTGAAAAAAACAAGGGGAGCGGAAAAAATTTATTCACTGCCGTTTTTGGCCGGCGCGGCAACGGAAACCATTGCGGGCCGCAGCAGGCGGTCGTTCAGCAGATAACCTTTCTGAAACTCCTCGATGACCGCGTTCGGCGCGGCATCATCGCTCTCCACCCGACACATGGCCTGATGGAATGCCGGGTCGAAGGTGGCGCCTTTTGCTTCAACCGGCTCCACACCGAACTTCTTCAGCACCGACAACAGCATTGAGCGGGTCAGGTTTACCCCTTCAATAACCGCAGAAAGGCTCTCTTCCGAAGCATGGTCCAGGGCCCGCTCCATATTGTCCAGCACCGGCAGGATCTCCAGCAGCAGGCATTCGTTGCCGTACTTCATGAGATCTTCTTTTTCCTTCTGCACGCGACGGCGATAGTTCTCCAGGTCGGCACGCTCACGGAGAAACTTGTCCCAGTTGGCAGAAACTTCAGCATCTTTCGCCGCCAGGGCCTCTTCAAGCTGGCGAATCCGCTCCGCCGGATCCGTCGCTACCCCTGCCTCGGCGGTAGTTTCAGCCGTCTTTTCCGGCTGCTCGCTATTTTCCGCACCGACTGTTTCGGTGTCATCCTTTTTCATAGTCACAAATACTCCTTTCAGCGCGTCACTCTCTTCCCAGCAGTTCGCTGAGAATTCGTGCTGTATAGTCAACAATGGGAATTACTTTGTCATAGCCCATGCGGGTCGGGCCTATTACACCGAGAACCCCGATGGTATTCGGCCCGCTCGCATAGGGCGCGGTAACGACACTCATCTGGTTCATCCGGCTCAGAAAGTTCTCGGCGCCGATAAAAATATTAACCCTCTCGGCATCCATGCAGCGGTCAAGCAGGGTGATGAGCTGGCTCTTCTCCTCGAAGGCGCGGAAGATGTCCTTCATTTTCTCCACATCGGCGAACTCCGGCTGTTCGAGAATATTGACCTGCCCCTCGATGAAAACCTCCGCAGCAGACTCTTCCAGGGTCACTTCGGAGAGTCTCAGTGCCCGGCTCATAAGCTTGTCGTAGCGCACCTTCTCATCCGCCATCTCACTGATGATCCTGGCCTTTACCTCCGAAATCGTCAAACCATGGAGAAGCTCGTTCAGATAATTGGACATCCTCACCAGGTCTTCGGCGGAATAATCGTCCTCAGCTTCAATGATCCTGTTCTGGACGATCCCGCTTTCCGAAACGAGAATCACCAGGATCCGCGTACCGCAGAGCTTGACAAACTCCACCTGGCGGAAGACATTGGCCGCAAAGCGCGGCGCTATGACAATACCGATATAGTTTGAGATAGACGACAGGATTCTACTGGTTTCCTTGAGGATTTCCCCCACATCCCGGCTATGGACCCGGTACTGTCTGCGGATTTCCTCCTGCTGGCCTTCAGTGATTGCACGAACCTGGAGCAGGGAATCGACATAGAAGCGGAAAGCCTTGTCCGTGGGAACTCGACCGGCCGAGGTATGGGGAGAGGACAAAAAACCCATCTCCTCCAGGTCGGACATGACATTCCGCACCGTAGCCGGCGACAGGGTAAGACTGTGGCGCCGAGTCACCGTGCGGCTGCCCACCGGTTCGGCGGTCCTTATGTAATCATCGATGATGGCCTCAAGGATCTGTCTGCTTCGCTCCGAAAGGATATCGTTCATGGTTGCCCCCGTAACGAAAGTTAGCACTCCATTAACTAGAGTGCTAACTTTCACAAAAGTAACAACCGCCCCCTCTTTTGTCAAGGACTTTTACCTGCTACAAAAACCTGACAAAAACCTGATTCGAAAGGATCCTGCCCTTTGCTGTCAGGCGTAGGAAACCGTGCCGCAGCTCCAACAGGCCGGCGGCAAAAAGATCGGCACAGGCTGACCCGAAGACCTCCTGAAACGACACGGAAAACTCCTTTTGAAAATGTTCGAGAGCAACTCCTTCCGCCAGCCGCAAGCCAAGAAAAAGGCTTTCCGCCATTGCCTCGGCCGGAGAAAGGGTGCGGCTCTCCCCGGTGGGGAGGCTGTCATCGGCAAGCAGCCGGAGATAGTCCTCGACCCGATCAGCATTCGAGAAGCGAATCCCATCACCAGGTGCCCGCAGGAAGGAATGAGCACCGGCGCCGAAACCAAGAAAGGGACGCCGTTGCCAGTACCCGGAATTATGGCGCGAGCGGCAACCGGGCCGGGCAAAATTGGCGATCTCATACTGCTCGTAGCCGTTTGCACCCAGTATCTCCGCAGATTTTTCATACATGTCGGCCGCCACGTCCTCATCCGGCAGGGACAGCTTGCCCGCTTCTTCCAGCTCAGCAAAGGGAGTCCCTTCCTCCACGGCAAGACCATAGACCGAAAGGTGTTCCGGACGCAGCGCACAAGCACGCTCCAACTCGCGTTGCCACTGGCCGAGGGTCTGTCCCGGCAACGAATGGATCAGGTCGATGCCGATATTGTCGAACCCGGCGCCCCGCGCGGCGGCAAACGCAGCCAAGGCCTGTTCGGCGGAATGGACCCGCCCGAGCCTCTCCAGCAAAGCATCATCGAATGACTGCACACCGAGCGAAAGCCGGTTGACTCCCGCGGCACGGAACGCCGCCAGCTTTTCGCCGGTTACGGTTCCGGGATTGCATTCCAGGGTAATCTCGGCATCCGCCGCAAGGGAATAGCACTGCGCCGCCGCCGCGATAATTCGCGCCACCTGCCGAGGTTCCAGCAGCGAAGGCGTTCCGCCGCCAAAGTAGAGGGTAACCGTGGCAGACCCCTTTTGCGGCATACCGGCGCGCAACGTCATCTCCCGCAGCAGCCCGGCAACATACTGGTCGGCACTGCAGGGCGCATCGACACATGAATTGAAGGCGCAGTAGAGACATTTTTGCAGGCAAAATGGATAGTGAATGTAAAGTGACAGATGCATGTTACAATCAGTGTAACGTACTCGATGGAGGAAAGTCCAAAGTAAAGATGACCGGCAACTTTCCGGCTCAACGGACTACGGACAGAAGCCAATCCTCTACTACGTGAAGAAATGTAAACGACAAAAATCGTGTTGACTTGATAGGGAGAGAAGCTTATTTTATCAATGTTTTTCACTTAGCAAACGGAGGTATGCATCTTGGGAATCTTTGCCGTGACCGGTCCGGTCGTTCAAGCTGTTCTGGTGGTTCTCTGTTTTTTTTCCGTGGTATCCCTCGGCATCATCTTCTTTAAATTCCGCCAGGTGTACCGCGCCAACAGCCAGTCGGAAAAGTTCCTCGATTTTTTCTGGAAAGTGAAGCGGTTCGATTCCATCAACGCCCAGCTGGACCGTTTCACCGATTCCCCGCTGGCGGTTCTTTTCAGCGAGGGCTTCAGCGAGCTGAAGAAATTGATGGAAAAGGGTGAGGAAAAAGAGGACCTGGATATCATCAGCACCGACCTCGGCGGCGTCGAAAATATCGCCCGCGCCCTGCGCCGGGCAACCACCTCGGAGATCACCCGTCTCGAAAAATACCTTACCTTCCTCGCAACCACCGGCGCAACCGCACCCTTTATCGGGCTGTTCGGAACCGTGTGGGGAATCATGACCGCGTTCAAGGGCATCGGTGAGACCGGTTCGGCCTCGCTGGCCGTTGTTGCACCGGGCATCGCCGAAGCACTCATCGCCACGGCGGTAGGCCTGGTTGCCGCAATTCCGGCGGTCATGGGGTATAACCATTTCCAGCACAAGATCAAGGTGCTGATCGCCGAGATGGACAGCTTCTCCACCGAATATCTCAACATCGTGCAAAGATCCATCACCAGGAAATAGGGGACGACCATGGAAATCGGAAGCAGAGAGAGCCGAAACAACGCCATGTCGCAGATCAATGTCACGCCCCTGGTGGACGTGATGCTGGTCCTCCTCATCATCTTCATGGTAACCGCACCGATGATGCAGCAGGGGGTCCAGGTGAATCTACCCAAAACCCAGGCAAAATCACTTTCCGCGGACCAGGAAACGGTGGTGGTTTCCATGGACCGGTCAGGCCGGATATTCATCAATGCGGTGGAAGCGACCCATGCCGACCTGACTGCTAAGCTGACCGAAATTTTTGCAACGAAAACCAAAAAAGAAGTCTTCCTGAAGGCCGACCAGGATGTTCCGTACGGTGAAGTGGTAAAAACCATGGCGGAAATCAAAGGAGCCGGCATTGAACGGCTCGGCATGATGACGGAGCCCGCCGGGAAAAAATGAGACATCAGCCGAAGAAAGATTTCGGGCTGGTATCTGCCATCACCTGCTCGCTCCTCGCCCATTTGGCATTCTTTGCCGCATTCACTTTTCTTGATTTCTATCGTCCGGCACACACCAACACGGTCCCGGTTTACTATGTGGACATAGTAAACCTCCCGGTGGCGAACCCGCAGGCCGGATCTCCCTCGGACCGCGGTTCGGACCAAGCTCCCGCGATACCTGAACCGCAAAAGGAAGAGATGCGGTTACCGGCCACCACCCCCCAGAAAATCCCTGCTGCGATCCCTGACAGAAAAAAGAGCGAGCCGCGCGCCGATACCGGACAGGAGTTCAATGAACGGCTTGCCCGACTGGAAAACAAGGTACAGGGTCAACACACCGAAGACGTCATTGCTCAACTCCGGAAAAAGGTTGCCGCGGGCAGTGGCAGGGCAGGAATGCCGGGGGCAACGGGAACGGAAGCGGGCAGTGACTACGGCAGTTACATCCAGTCGCGCCTGCGTGATGCATTCGAAACCACCATCGCCACCAGCAGCAGAAACCCGTTGGTGGTGGTGCGGCTGACCATCGACCGGTTCGGCAAGGTGATCGGTTACCGCATTGAACGGACTTCCGGGGACAAGGTTTTCGAAGATTCGGTTTCCCGGGCAGTTGACCGGGCCGGAGAAAACTTCCCGCCGCCGCCCGGACGGAAAGAATTCCAGCAGGGCTTTATCTTCAAGCCCGAAGGGGTAGGAAAGAAGTGAAAAAAGTTGTTCTGTTTCTACTGTTCGCGATACTGACCGCCGGCACGCTCTGCGCCGCGGATGATTACCTGGAAGTTACCGCCTCTCCAGAGCGGAAGGTATCACTCGCCGTAGCACCACCGGTCAGCCAGGGCGGAGCAGCGAACAGCGAAATCTCCCGGAATGTGATGGATGCCCTCCAGTTCGACATGGATCTTACCGGCCTCTTTACTGTTCTGGACACTTCGCTGGCAGGAACACTCTCCGGGATCCGCCCCGGTGAATTCGACATGGCGCCCTGGCGTGCCGCGGGCGCGGAATACTTGATAAAATCCGCCTACCAGCTGAACGGAGATGACACTATCCTGGAATGCCGACTCTACGATGTGATCCGCGGCAGACAGGTTCTGGCAAAACGGTACTCCGGCAAAAGAAAAGATGCCCGCCGCATGGCCCATTCCTTTTCCGATGAGATCCTGCTCCTCATGACGCGGGAAAAGGGGCCGTTTACCGGCAAGATCGCCTTTGTATCGAAAAAGTCCGGCAACAAGGAAATCTACCTCATGGACTATGACGGCTACACTGTGCAGCGGCTCACCGCCAACGGTTCCATCAACCTCAATCCGGACTTCTCGCCCAACGCCCGGGAGATCATCTATACCTCCTACAAAAAGGGCAACCCGGACCTCTACCGCCGGGATTTGTTCAGTACCGCCGAAGCCCGTATCTCATCGCACCCGGGAATCAACATCACCGGCAGCTGGTCGCCGGACGGCAGCAAGGTAGCCCTCGCCCTGAGCAGAGACGGCAATGCCGAGATCTATGTCATCAGTAAAGACGGCAAACAGCTGAAGCGCCTCACCCGCAACAATGATATCGACACATCTCCCGCCTGGTCACCCGATGGTGGCAAGCTGGCATTTCTGTCCGACCGGCTCGGCAAACCGCAAATCTTCGTCATGAACGCCGACGGCTCGAACAGCTATCGCCTGACCACCAGCGGCGCCTATAATGTAAGCCCGACCTGGTCGCCAAAGGGTGACCGAATCCTTTATTGCCGGCAGCAACCGGGCGGATTCCAGATCCACTCCATCACCCCGGATGGCAACGACGATATCCAGCTCACCAGCGAAGGGAGCAATGAGCATCCCCGCTGGTCGCCGGACGGCAGGTTCATCACTTTCAGTTCAACCCGTGACGGAATCCAGGCCCTCTATGTCATGCGCGCAGACGGCAGCGGACAGACAAAAATCTCCCGCGGCGGAAGCGCTGATTCCCATCCCGTCTGGTCGCCCCGCTGGTAATCGTTTACAGCACGTGCAACCAACTCCGGGGCTATGAAAACCGTTGCCACTCATGTATACTGCTCCACGTTTCAAACGCCCGGTGCGGTTCCGGAAGACCCGCTACTTAATTCATGAAAAAGGAGAAGAAAATGAGAAAACAGATTTTCGGAACGCTGCTCATGCTCTGCTGTTTTGCCCTTGCTGCAGGGGGATGCGCAAAAAAAGAACTGGTCAAGGAAGATGAAGGCCTTGCCCAGAACGACGCGGTAACCAGCCAGGCAGCCACTTCGGTGCCGACAACCACGGCAGTTCCCCAGGAGCCGGTGGTAAAGGATGAAACCCTTACCGGAACTACCTTGGCCGCAGAACCGTTTGAGACCCTCTATTTCGACCTGGATTCCTATGTTCTCAGCCAGGATGCCCGTGATGCCCTTGACAGTAATGCCCAGTGGTTGCTGAAAAACACTGCCGGCTCTGTCCGCCTCGAAGGAAACTGCGACGAGCGGGGCTCCGATGAATACAACCTGGCCCTTGGCGAGAAACGCGCCAAGGCAGCAAAGAACTACCTGGTTACCTTGGGAATTCCGGCCGACCGGCTTGCCACCATCAGCTACGGCAAGGAAAAACCTGCCGATCCGGGGCATAACGAAGCCGCCTGGGCCAAAAACCGGCGGGTTGACTTCGTAATCGTGAAATAGCGCGGGTACGGTACGAAAAGGAGCCGCAGACGGCTCCTTTTCTGTATCCGCATCGCAGCGGAAACAGACGATTGTTACTGAACAAGGAGATGAAACAGTCATGGTGATCTTACAGCGTGTGATTCTCTTCGCGGTTCTCTGCGGGGCAGCAGGGTGCGCCACCCGGGGAGACCTGCAAAGTCTCGAGCGCAACACGAACGATGCGAGAAAACGGATCGTTCGCCTGGAAAAAGAAATGACCGGGGTTCGGCAGATGGCCAACGATGAAGTGCAGATATCTCTCCAGGACTTTCGCAAGGACTTGGACACGTTGCGGAGAGGTGCAGCCGACCTGCAGGCGTCACAGGATACCATCCGGGTCGACATGCGGGAAATGTCCGGCAGGATCGACGACATGAAAATCCTGGTCAAGAAAAGCACGGAGGACGGTGGGTTCCAGAAGGAAGAAGCGGAACGGCGGCTCGCTGCCATGGAAGACCGGCTGGCAAAGCTCGAGAAAATGCTCGACAACCTGCAGACATCGGCGGCCGCACCGGCCGACTCGACCCCGGAAGGGATCTACCAGAGCGGCATCACGGCGTTCAAGGCGGGCGAAATGCAGAAGGCGCGCGACCTCTTCACCCGCGTCGTCGAACAGCACCCTGCGCACGGCCTGATACCCAATTGCCAGTACTGGATCGGTGAAACATACTACAGCGAAAAGAAATTCGAGCCGGCTATCCTGGCATTCCAGGATGTCATCAAGAAGTACCCGAAAAGTGACAAAGCGCCTGCCGCGCTGCTGAAACAGTCACTGTCGTTCAAGAGCATCGGCGACAAGAAAAGCGCCCGCTACGTACTCAACAAACTGAAGGACGAGTACCCCAAGTCCGAGGAGGCAGCAAAAGTGAAGAGACTCCTCAAAGAGCTGTAAGTCCGGCAATAAAAAAAGGCGGAGCAATCCGCCTTTTTCCCCTCTGTAGTATGAAGCGGCTCAACCGACCTGTTGCTCATCCTCGGCCTGGCCATTCTCACCCGGAGCAACGTCCTTCCCGTATGCAGCCTCTTTTTGCGGATCGACCGGCACTTCCCGACTCTGCATCTCGGCCGGATCTTGCTGATTCCGCGCCTCGTCTTCGATGGCATATTTGAGATCATTTGCGGCCCGTTTGAAATCAGCCAGCGCTTTGCCAAGAGTGCGGGCAAGTTCGGGCAGCTTCTGCGGACCGAAAATAATCAGTGCTATCACCAGAATGATAATCAACTGCGGCATGCCGTAGCCTAACATGGTAAACCTCTCTGTAGCATCGTCTCGCCTCCCCGGACAGCAAAACCGGACCGCTACGGTTACGGCGGATATTCTGACTCTTCGGCACGGCAAAAAGAAATGCCCTTGCGTTAGAAAATAATAGTTGTTTTGCCGTGGGGTGTCAAGAAAGCGTGCTCAAGCAAAAAGCGCGGAAAATACCGGCTCGTGAGCACTCGCCACAAGCAAAGAGTTTGACATAATAGCGAACATTGGCTACTATCTGCCATGTTTTATCATCTATTTTGCCGGCTCGCGAGACGGCGTAACAGGGAAAAGAAACATTATGTCTCAACAAGATATCAAAAATGAGATCCGCGAACTTCTAAAAAAACGGAACGCCGTTTTGCTTGCCCACAATTACATGCGGGACGAAGTCCAGGAAATTGCTGACATCACGGGAGATTCACTGGCCCTTTCCATTGAAGCCGCGAAGACCACGGCGGACGTGATTGTCTTCTGCGGTGTTCACTTCATGGCGGAATCCGCATCGATCCTGTCGCCGGACAAGACGGTGCTGCTGCCGCGCCTCGATGCCGGCTGCCCGATGGCGGACATGGTAACGGTCGAGGGGCTGCTGGCAATGAAGGCCCGTTACCCCGGCGTTCCGGTTGTTACCTATGTGAACTCCACCGCTGCCGTCAAGGCCATTTCCGACATCTGCTGCACCTCGGCCAATGCCGGACGGGTCGTCGAGTCACTGCCCGATAACGAGATACTGTTCGTGCCCGACCGAAACCTGGGGCGCTATATTGCCAAAACCTCCTCGAAGACCTTCCATTACTGGGACGGCTTCTGCCCCACCCATGAAAGACTGCGGCCCGAAGAGGTGATGCGCCTCAAAAGTGAATACCCGGACGCGCTGTTCATCTGCCACCCCGAATGCAGCCCGGAAATTTCGGCCCTGGCAGATCATGCCTGCTCCACCAGCGGTATGTACGATTTCTGCCGCACCAATCCGGCCAAACGCTTCATTATCGGCACCGAGGCGGGAATCCTCTATCGGCTGAAGAAGGAAAATCCCGACAAGGAGTTCATCCTTGCCTCGCCGGCCCTTATCTGTCCGAACATGAAGCTGATCTCCCTGGAAGACGTCCTTGCGTCCCTGCAGACCATGACCCCCGAGGTTCGGGTCGAAGAAGAAATCCGGATACCCGCAAAGCGCGCCCTCGATCGGATGCTGGCAGTCCCGCGGGACTGAAAAAAGCTGTATAGCCCTGTCAATTCGGTTTTGTATGAGGTTTTCGCCGTGATCCGTCAATTCAGGGGCATACTGCCGCACATCAATTCCTCAGCCTTCATCGCCGAAACGGCGGTCATCATCGGTGACGTGGAGATCGGTCCGCAGAGCAGTGTCTGGTACAATTCCGTGGTGCGCGGCGACGTCAATCATATCCGGATCGGCAAAGGCACCAACATCCAGGACCTCTCCATGCTGCACGTCACCCATCGGAAAGAGCCCGGCGACCCGGGTGCACCGCTCATCATCGGCGATTTCGTCACCATCGCGCACAGCGTGACCCTGCACGGCTGCACCATCGCTGACGGTGCCTTCATCGGCATGCAGGCAGTCGTTATGGACAAGGCCGTTGTTGGTGAAGAAGCCCTCGTCGGAGCCCGCGCCCTGGTGACCGAAGGAACCATTATCCCGCCCCGCACCCTCTGGCTCGGTGCTCCAGCCCGTTACAAGCGGGATCTGACAACGGAGGAACTGGAACGAATCCGGCAGTCGGCCCGCAATTACATCCGCTACGCCGAAGACTTCCGGAACGAATAACACCAGGAAAGCACAACACGAAAATGGTGACGCCATGAAACATGACCGCTCTTCACTCTTATTCGACAAGGCCAGAACCATTATTCCCGGAGGAGTCAACAGCCCGGTTCGGGCCTTCAGCTCGGTAGGTGGCCGGCCGTTGTTTATCGACCGGGCTTCCGGCTCGAAAATTGTCGATGTGGACGGCAATGAATATATCGACTATGTGGGCTCCTGGGGGCCGATGATTGCGGGTCACTGCCACCCGCAGGTCGTTGCCGCAGTAACGGCAGCCATGGCAAAAGGTTCCAGTTTCGGCGCCCCCACCGACCTCGAGCTCCAGTTGGCGGAGATGGTCGTTGCCGCGGTACCCGCCATCGAAATGGTCCGTATGGTGAGTTCCGGCACCGAAGCAACCATGAGTGCCATCCGTCTTGCGCGCGCCTATACCGGACGTGACGCGATCATAAAATTTGCCGGCTGCTACCACGGTCATGCCGACTCGCTGCTGGTGAAAGCCGGCTCCGGGGCCGCCACCTTCGGCGTTCCCGATTCTCCCGGCGTTCCAGCTGATTTTGCCCGCCATACCCTGATCGCGGAATACAACGATCTGGCTTCGGTGCAGTCCCTGGTCGACGAAAACCGGGAAAAGGTGGCCTGCATCATCATCGAACCGATTGCCGGCAACATGGGAACCGTTCCGCCCCGGAACGGCTTTCTCGAAGGCTTGCGCGCCCTCTGCGACCGGGAAGGCATCGTCCTTATCTTCGATGAAGTCATGACCGGCTTCCGGGTTGCCTATGGCGGCGCCCAGGAACTGTACGGCATCACTCCCGACCTGACCACTCTCGGCAAGATTATCGGCGGCGGTCTGCCGGTCGGCGCCTTTGGCGGAAAAAGAGCCATCATGGAACTACTTTCGCCCATGGGCGGCGTCTACCAGGCCGGTACCCTGTCCGGCAACCCGCTGGCCATGTCAGCCGGTATCGCCACCCTCAAAATCCTGCAGCAAGAGGGTTTTTATCAGCGGCTGGAAGAAACAAGCGGCAGGCTTGCCGACGCCATAGCCAGCGCCGCGCTGGAGGCCGGATGTCCGATCCATGCCACGCGGGTCGGCAGCATGCTCTGTGTCTTTTTCAGCAGCGCAGAAGTTACCAGCTGGACAACGGCGGCCCGCTGCGATACGGCTGCCTATGGCACCTACTTCCGAGCCATGCTGGAACAGGGCATCTACCTGGCACCGTCCCAGTTCGAAACCGCCTTCGTCTCCTTCTCCCACACCGATGAGGATATCGAGCGGACAGCAGCAGCGGCTCGAAAGGCATTTAAAAAGTGCGTGGCTGCGGCAAACTGAATACTCCCGGAGCACCGCGCCGCTGCCGGCCGCATTGTTCCTGGATTTTGCGGGAAAAGCACTGTTGTAAAGGGACAAAATCAGCAGACTGACAGCAAAAATCCCTCAACTCGAAGCCGAGCAACCAGCTAATTTTAGTTTTATGAAAATTTTGGTTGTTTTTTTTATTTTTACTGTGCTATAAGGACAAGATAATGGATGAAGAAAAAAGGAGACTGCTGAAAACCCTCAGCGTGGTATCCAGCATGGGTATTTCCGTTGTGCTGGCCATTGCCATGGGGGTAATTTTCGGCCGTTACCTGGATGACTTGTTCGGCACCAAGCACCTTTTCTTTTTCATCTTTCTGTTTATCGGTATTATCGCGGCATTTCGCAATATTTACGTAATTATCGGCAGAGAAATCAGGAACAGTGAGTCCGGTGAAAATAGACGAAAATAATATTTTCGCCGTTCTTACTATCGGCAGTTCGATTCTCCTGGTGGTGCTCACCCTGTGCGGCCTGATCTTCGTCTCGACTTCGTTTGCCCTGGGTGTCGTTGCCGGCGGGCTTGCGGCAATGGTTAATTGCCACTGGCTCTACCGGATCCTGCAGCGTGCCATGGGGCTACCGGCGCAGCAGGCGGTGCGATTCGCCCAGGCGCGTTATGCGCTTCGCTTGGCAATACTGGCACTACTTGTTTCCATTCTCATAATTTACGTTAAGATCAACATATTCGGTCTATTGCTGGGGCTCTCGGTCCTGGTTATTACCATCATCGCCGTTACTGTGTATATGGCAGCCCTCAACGGAGGTTAGCACCATGGTTCACCCGTATCTGTTTCTCCAGTTCTTCCGCGATCTCCTTGCACCGCTCGCGAAGTATCCGAAACCCTTTTCCAACGAGGCCGGCATCGATGCCATCGTCCACGCCTGGCTGGTCATGGCGATCCTCATCGCCCTCTCTCTCGTAGTCAGAGCCCGCATCTCGAAAGTGCCGGGAAGGCTGCAGAACTTCATGGAGGTCTGCATCGGCGGTATCGAGAGCATGATCGTGGACAACATGGGTGAAAGGGGACGGTCGTTCTTCCCGCTCATCGCGACCCTTGCCTTTTTCATCCTGACCTGCAACCTGCTCGGCCTTATTCCGGGCTTTTTTCCACCAACGGCAAACCTCAACACCACTGTTGCCTGCGCGCTTATCGTTTTCTTCTCCACCCATGTGGTCGGTATTCGCAACCACGGTTTCAAATACGTCAAACATTTCATGGGCCCGGTCTGGTGGCTGGCGCCGATCATGCTTCCGGTGGAGATTATCGGGCATCTGAGCCGTCCGCTTTCCCTCTCCTTCCGTCTCTTCGGCAACATGAACGGTCATGAACTGATCCTGCTTATTTTCTTCGGCCTAGTGCCGTTTCTCGTACCGCTGCCCATGATGCTGATGGGCGTTCTGGTTGCGTTCCTGCAGACCTTCGTCTTCATGCTGCTGTCAACCATCTACATTCAGGGTGCCCTCGAGGAAGCCCATTAAAATCAATCGGTTTTTCATTTCCTATACTGTTTAGGAAAATACACCAAAGAGGAGGTAGCAGCGGATGTTATTTATCACCATTTGTATTCTTGCAGCAGGTATCGGCATGGGAATCGGAGTTATCGGCCCGGGTATCGGTATGGGTCACGCCATCAAGGGCGCTCTCGACGGCACCTCACGCAACCCCGGCGTCTATGGCAAGCTTCTGACCACCATGATGATCGGTCTCGCCATGATCGAATCTCTGGCGATCTACGTACTGGTCATCTGCCTGATCATCCTGTACGCCAACCCGTACAAGGAAGCAGCCATGAAACTGGCGGAAACCATCGCAAAATAATTTGTTTCACGGCAGAAAACAAGCAGCAAAGGGATGGGGTGTCAACCCCATCCCTTTTTTCATTTCAGCACCGGGCCGCCCTAGAGGAACAATGATACGATATACTCCTTGACCCCATTTCCCGGCTTGCGCTATCTTCAATTGGCTGGCAACTTCATAACGGCTGACAAGGGAGGACCTTGGACACTTTACTCTGGATCCTGGCATTCGGAGCATCAGGAACACTATCCCTGCTGGCGGCAAGTCATGCGCTGCTGATGAAACGCGATCCTCGCGCCGCACTGGGCTGGATAGTGGTTTCTCTTACGCTGCCTCTGCTCGGCCCCCTTCTCTACTGGTTGCTCGGTATCAACCGCATAACCCGCACCGCCCGGCGCTGGCAGGAAAGCGGCCGCCGCCTCTCCGGTCACGATGCATTCCAGGCGCCTCATCAGGCTCAACCGGCACCCGCCATTGCCGGCGACACCGCCCAACTGAGGGAGCTTCGCCTGCTGTCCGACCGGATCGTTACCACCTCCCTCACAGCAGGCAACAGCATCGCGGCTTTTCACAATGGCGATCAGGCATATCCGGCGATGCTGGAGGAAATTGCTGCGGCACACCATTCCATCCATCTGAGCAGCTACATCTTTGACGGCGACGCCACCGGTCGCCGTTTTGTCGAGGCACTGCGCGTCGCCGCCGCACGTGGAATCGAAGTTCGTATCATCGTAGACGGTCTGGGTGAAAAATATTCCCATCCCACGGCCCGTAAGCTGCTGCATGGTTCTTCGGTTGAAATCGCCCGTTTTTTGCCCATGCGCCAGGGAGGGCGGCTCAATCTGCGAAACCACCGCAAAATACTGGTCATTGACGGAAGAGTTGGTTTTACCGGTGGCATGAACATTGGCGGTCGCCACATGGTAGCTCGGCCGGAAACTTCTTCTCCGGTCGTGGATATGCACTTCAAGGTCGAAGGCCCGGTTGTGGCCGACCTGCAGAAGGTATTTCTGGAAGACTGGTTCTTCGTGACCGGCAAGCTGCATGACGACGAACGCTACTTCCCGCCGTTACCGACAGGGGGCACTGCCCATGTGAGAGCCATTGCAGACGGACCTGACAAGGAATTCCGCAAGCTGCTGTGGATTGTCATGGGAGCCCTCTCCTGCGCCGGTGATCAAGTACGAATCATGACCCCCTATTTCATCCCCGATCGCGCCCTGATCTCGGCCCTGATCACCACCGCCCTGCGCGGGGTGGCGGTAACCCTGATCCTGCCGGCCCGCAACAACCTCCCACTGGTACACTGGGCAACACGCTCCTTTCTCTGGGAACTGCTCCAGTGCGGCATCAGGATCTATTACCAGCCGGCACCTTTCGTCCACTCCAAGCTGTTTCTGGTGGACGGACTCTGGAGCATGATCGGCTCGGCCAATCTCGATCCGCGAAGCCTCCGACTCAACTTTGAGCTGAACCTGGAAATATTCGATCGTGACTTTACCGCAACGCTCGAGCGTCATTACCTGGAGGTGCTGTCCCGCTCACGGGAAATTACGCTCGCCGAAATGGACGGTCGACCCTTGCCGCAAAAGCTGCGGGACGGAGCAGCGAAACTGCTGTCCCCTTATCTCTAAAGTCCTCTCCTTGCCGCTTCTCGTTCGCAACAAAAAAGGCCGGATTGCTCCGGCCTGATTTACTGGATTTATCATGCAGAAAAGTTATTTCACTTCGACGGTTATCTGTTTCGGCTTGACCACTTCTTTTTTCGGCAGGGTGATTGTCAGGACGCCCTTGTCGCACGCAGCTTTGACCTTTTCCTGGTCGATGGACTGGGGCAACAGGAAGCTTCGCTGGAACGGGCCGTAGTACCTTTCGATACGGTGGTAATTCTCCCGCCGGATCTCCGAGTCCTGCTTCCGTTCGCCACGGATTATCATCGTCGTATCTTCGATCTTGACCTCAATGTCGCCCTGATCGACACCTGGAAGTTCGGCCTTGATGATTACCGCCTCATCATTTTCGAAGATATCGACGAGGGGTTGCCAGACGCCTTCCCGCAAGTCTTCACCCGGTGCACGATTCCAGGCCAGATCCAGCAGACGGTTCATCTGCTCCTGCATGCCATGCAGTTCCCGCAACGGGTTATACCTCACAATCGCCATCTCGCATTGCTCCTTTTCGCCGGATAATCTCCGAAGGATACTGCCGTATTCTGAAAATCAAGGAATTTATTTCAGATGCTTCCCCTTAGGGATGGTGTGCTTGAGCTTTTTCGAGCCATCATAGAGGGATTGTTTGATTACGCCCCGCTTCTCTTTCTGATCCTTCTTGACGTAACCTTCCTCAACAACCATTTCCGCTTCATCAACCAGCTTTTCAATCATTTCTTTTTCGTTTTCCGTCATAGACCATTCCCCTTTTACTCATGACGCATCGGAATCCGTCCGTGAACAAGAGTGAGGTAGTAGCGATTCGCATCCGTTGCCGGGCATTGGTTTATGAACAGGGTAAGGTGCAAGGGCGCACGGTCGCCAGGAAACATTTGTAGCACCGCCTGATTCCCACCATCAGAATGCTGCATCCGCTACCATGAAATTCTTTGCGAACAAGCTCTCAGATACCGCTCAGATCGAAAGGGAAAACTTCGTCTCGTTCACCTCCTTTTTTTGAATGCTTCACTAAGTAAAGCGTAACAAACTTTCCACCGTCCGCAACAAGGTAACCGGCAAGCATTGTCACAGGACTGTCAGGTAGATGTCGAAGCGGATCGGAAGAATGCAGGAGAAGCTGGAATGGGGGCGGCCGCAGCCGCTTTGGCGATAGACTGACGAGAAGCAACGTTGATGGCAAAAGAAAATATGTCCTTGGTTCCGTTGCCTCATAGGGGCTGGAGTTTCAAACGGAAAGTTTCACGGCTGTCGACCGGCCACGCCGAAGCGGAGCCCGCCGATCAGGAAATGCTCAGATCATCGCGACGGCCAACCAGCATAATGAAATCGTCCTCCAGCACATCCAGCAGAAAACGGTTCCCCGCCTTGACTTTCTCGTTGAACTCATCAGGCGCGTAGACCATGCAGTTGACTGTTCGCGCATGACGGCTTTCAAAATCCTCCAGCAATGCATCCAGCATGTCACAGTCGATGCTGCCAATGATCATGAGCTCGATCTCGCTGCCGACCTCCTCGTCCCCTCGGGCGGAAGAACCGAAAAGAAAAGCATGACGAACCCCGGCAAGATGTGAAAGGAGATGGCACAGTTGTCCGGGCACTCCCACGGTTTTCTGAACCAGTCTTTTCAGTTCAGGAAAAAAGAGAAAGGAAGGATTGGCCCGGAACAGCCGGCGCTTTCCCTGCCGTATCGACAGAAGGATTCCGGCCTGGTTGAGACGTGACAGTTCGCGGCTGATGCTGGCGTTCTTTTCGTCGAGAAGTTCCGCCAGCTGACTGACAAAGAATATTTCCTCGGTATGACTGAACAGCCAGCCGATCAGCTTGGCCCTGATACGCGAACCGAAAATTTTGTCGAGATAAGTATGCATGGAATCCTGACATTTGAGTATTTGCCGTAGTTGCTACACTTACTACGTCTGCCGGTATTGGTCAAGACCCTTGCGCCCCACGCGGGAAACCGGAACGGTTCTTATGATCCGTGGTTGCCGCAGTTCCCGCCGCAGCCGGTACGGCACTTGATCTGAGCCTGGGCATTACCGCCATGGGACCGGAAACAATCCACCGAGTTGCGGGTTACGAACCACTCGGCCCCCTGCTGAATCCCGTCAAGGACCCCTTCCTTGATCAGCATCAGGATGCGGAGATGGGTCGTTTCCAGTTCTTCTGCCGCTTCCAGCGCGGAAATTCTCTCCCTGACATCGGATTGTACCATGTGCTAGCTCCTTGATCTGCTTAGTGTGTCGTGATCTGGGTCACGTATTTGAATACTGAGCATAAGCCGTGCCAGTGCAGGCCATAAACGTATCCCATTGCATTTTATGGTTTTTTCATACGTTTAACGGAAAACGGCAGCGCAGGAGAAATGTTTCGATGTGGAAAAGGAAGTCAACACTGCCTGTTCCATATGCAGAAAAGAAAACGAAATCGGCCGTTCTACGGCAACAGCGTAGAGTTGGAGCGGCATGGATGGAACTCGCCCCCTCGCGAGGCGCGACATGGCGGCCGTGCCTCGCGAGGATCGCAACGTTACTCGTCGGTAGGAACCGGCGAAGGAATATGTTCCGGCACGATCTTGACAAAGGCGGTCCGACAATGACCGATAACCTCTTCCAGCCAGCCGGCCTCCTGCTGCTGATTGGAATGGAGCAGTTCCCGATGATACTGGAGGAGGAGCTCTTCGAGCTGGCTTATGTCATCCTGGTCCAGGTCGCGAATTTCCACGGATGCGCCCCGGGCTATCCGGCGGCGGAGAGCTTCACGGTCCATACCCAGCTCCGGATCGAGGCGGCAGTACACCACCCCGCCGGTCATGCCGGAACAGATCCAGGGACCAGGGTCACCGAGCACCACGACCTGCCCAGCCGTCATATATTCAAAGGCGAATCCTTTCAGGTTGGCCCGATCGGCCAGCAGGCCGCTAGAGTCTTCGAGGGGCTTGCTGATACGCCCCCCCAAGACCACCTGCGCCCCGGAAAGGCGGATGCAGGCCCGACTGTCGGCATCCCCCTGGACGAAAAAGGTTCCGCCCTGGGCACCGTTTGCCAGGCCCTTGCCGACCACCCCGCCGACCCTGACGCCATGGCGGTTTTCGCCCTTCAGCACGATTATCCTGCCGCCGCCGGCTGATTTGCCCACCCCGTCCTGGGCGCCGCCTTCTACCAGGATGGTGAGCGGGTCGCTGGCAAAGGCACCGAGGCCGTTACCGGGGGTGGAATCGCAGCGGAAATGGAGGAAAGCCTCGCGGGCGTTCAAGAGCCGGCCGTCCCAGCGGGCCCGGGTCAGCGCGCCGGCAAGATAGGTGCCGATGGCACGGTCGGAACTGGAGGCGGTGCCGTCATTGTAGTGAACCCGCTCGTCGCCCCCCTCGAAGGCCTCGGTTACCAGGCCCGAGATGAGAGAGGTCAGATAGTTCAGCGGCTTGCGGATGATCCTGACCGCATCGTCGTCGCGACGGATCTCTCCCGGCGGCGGCGGGGCGAAGAGCCCGGAAAGGTCGAGGCGATCGAGACCTCTGACCTGTTCCAGGAGATGGGCCTGGCCCACCAGGTCCTGGGTGCGACGAAAGCCGAGCTTGGCGGTAACAGTCCGGATCTCCCGGCCCAGCGCCCGGAAGAAGGTGGTCTGGTAAATGACGCCATTCTCCAGCACCCGGGGCACAAAACGTTTCAGGCCCTTTTGCCGTGCTTCTTCGGGAGTCTCGATCTGGGTGGCGATGCCCACATGACAGGTTCCCAAGTGGCAGCTGCGACAGGCGGTGCAACCAATGACCACCATGGCCATGGTGCCGAAACCGACCCGGTTGGCGCCCAGCAGCATCAGTTTCACCACATCGCGGCCGGTCTTGGCGCCGCCGTCGGCCCAGATTTCCACCCGGGAGCGCATACCCGCCTCCACCAGCGCGCAGTGCGCTTCCCGCACCCCTATTTCAAGCGGAAAGCCGACGAATTTTACCGCATGCCGGCGCGCCGCACCGGTGCCGCCGTCATAGCCGCTGATGGTGATAATGTCCGCACCGGCTTTGGCAATGCCGAGCGAGATGGTGCCGATCCCTGCCACCGACGGCACTTTCACCGATATCCGGGCGTGGGGATTGGCGGTCCGCAGTTCCTCGACGATCTGGGCCAGGTCTTCAATGGAATAGATATCGTGGTTGTTGGAAGGGGAAATGAGGGTGACCCCGGGAACCGCATGCCGTGCAGCGGCGATCTTGTCCGTCACCTTGAAACCCGGCAGATGACCCCCCTCTCCCGGCTTCGCGCCCTGGCCGACCTTGATTTCCAGGAAATCCACCGAGTTCAGGTACTCCATGGTCACGCCGAACCTTCCGGAAGCTATCTGCTGCCCGCGGTTGGCGCGGTATTTCCCCAGCATGTCGGCAATCTCTCCCCCTTCGCCGTTCATGCAGATGATATTCAGGCGCCGTGCCGATTCCGCGTAGATGCGGAACGGAATCTCTCCCTGGGAACCGAAGCTCATGGCCGAGATGAGGATCGGCAGATCATGATTGCCGATCGACATGTCCACTTCCTCCGGATCCACGGCAATCTCCTCCCGGAAACGGAAATCGGCCAGGTGGCGAACCGCCAGCGGGTACTCCACCTCATATTGTCGCACCAGGCGGGAAAGTTCGGCGAAGTTCTCCTCCATTTTGGCCACCTGTCCGACCATTTTCCAGATACGGGAATAGATTCGAAACTGGTTCTCCATCGGTTGCCGTTTGCTGCTGCGGGCCACGGCGCACCGCTCCCGGCCGTCTGCCTCCAGCTTTTCGAGCGTCAGTCCGATCTCCGCGGAGCCGCAGAAATTCGGCACGCCGAACAACTCGGCCATTTGGTGGGAAAGGCCGACCGAGGCAAAATATCGGCCGTAGCCCCCCAGTTCGTGGGTACCCATGGTGGAGATCACCTTTTCCAGGCCGGTCGTTACTACTGCCAGGAGGTTGCCAAGGCCGTTCTCCTCCGCATCGGCCAGCTCCCACATGAGGTACGGGCAGAGCGCATCGGCGCCCATGCCGAGCAGGAAGACCAGGTCGTGGAGATTGCGCAGTGCCCCGGAGCGGACCACCAGCGAAATGCGCCGCCGGAGGCTCTCTCCGGCCGGAGTTTGCGCCTCGCGCAGGGCGCGGTGCACAACCGCGACCGCCAGGCCAGGATCGAGGAATGCCGTCTTTCCGACAAAAGCGGCGCCGTCGTCGAGCAGCAGAAGCCGGCAGCCGCGGGAGACCGCCGACACGGCATCATTGCGCAGCCGTTCCAGGGCATCGGTTAGTGATTCAGCGGGACGGAGGGCACAGCTGAGAGTCCGGTAGCGGCCGCGGCCGGAAGAAAAGAAACCGAGCAGGTCTTCCAGGGTGCAGCTCCCGGCTTTGCGCGCCACCTCCCGATCCGGGGTCGCCTTTGCTTCGCGTCTCCCGCCGGTCAGCAAGGGTATTTCCAACAGTACCGCATCATGACCGCCACGGCGCAGGACCGGGCGGGGACCCAGCACGACACGGGTCGAAAAATGCTCCATTTCCCGTTCACGGTCGATGGCCGGATTGGTCACCACAGCCACCTGTTCCTTGAAAAAATCGGCAATATTCTGCCGCAGCGAAGAAAGGGCGGCCAGCGGCCCGTCGTAGCCGAGCGATGCGATGGGCTCGCGCCTGTTTACCGCCGACTGTCGCAGGGAAACAAGGTCACTGGTCTTCCAGGCATTGGCCGCCAGCAGGTTCTCCTGGTTGAGCACGGCCGTCCTGTGGAACGAAGAGCCCCGCGCCGCTGGAGCAGCGGCAAGCTCTTGTCCGCTGAATAGTTCCCGGCCATGGGCAGCCAGATCGGTTCTTTTGCCGATCGCAGCCAGGGTTTCCGCAATAAGTTGCCGATGGTCGAAAATCTGTAGCGGTTTGCCTGGAAAGATGCGAATGCCGACCTTTTCACCCGGGGCCAGGGGGCGTGGATCGGTAAGGATCTCGCTGTGTGGTACCACCCCCAGCTCCGAAGAAGCAAAGATTTCCTCTTCCGTCTCGCCGAACCAGAGCGGGCGGAGACCAAGCGCATCGACGCTGAAAACGCACCGGTCACCGAAACGGGCGATGACGGCGGCCGGCCCCTGGGCCGAAGCCGAAAGGAAGCGGCGGAACAGCCCGTACATGCTCTGCAGCTCTCCGGTCATGCGATCCATTTCGCTGAAAATGGGCGGAAAAACCATCTCCAGGGCGGCAAACAGCGATAAACCGTGGCGGAACATGAGCCCTTCCAGCAGCCGGTTCAGGTCTTGGGAATCGCTGCCGCCGGGCGGCAGATCGACGCCCATCATGCGCGCCTCGTCACGGAGTCTTTCAATGGTGTTGATCTCGCCGTTGTGCGCCAGCAGACCGAACGGCTGAGCCCGCAGCACGGTCGGCAGGGTGTTGGTGGAATAACGGCTGTGACCGATGGTGAGAGACGAAAGAAAATCGCGCCGCTTCAGGTCGGGATAGTAACGGGGTAGTATCTCCGGAGCACCGTGGACCTTGTAGGCGGCAACATATCCTGAAAGGGAAGCAACATGCACCGGGGTTTCCCGCTCGATTTCCGCGGCCAGGGAAGCGAGCAGTGCGGGAGCCCGTTTCGGTTCGGGACAACGGAGGGCAAGCTGCCAGAAAAAGGGTTCCGAACGACGGGCATTGGCCGCCAGGGCCTCGCTCCGGACCGGACCGGGCCGTTCCGTCAGGACCTCCAGCCCGTTGTCGGCAAAACGCTGCAACATATTTTTCATCAGCGAAGGATCCGCCGTCATGGCATCACGGGGGACCAAAAGGTGGCCGAGGGCAAATGCCGGTGACTCCGCCAAATCCCCGGCAAGTCCCGCCTCCTCCAGCGCCTCCCGCCAGAGCAGGCGCGGGATATCGGTCAGCACACCGCAGCCGTCACCCTCGCCGTTTATCTCCCCGGCACGATGACCCATCTTCACCAGCGCCTCGATTGTCCGCTGCAGGTTGCCGTGGGTTGGCCGCCCCAACTTGTTGCAATAACAGATAATCGCGCAGCCATCGTGCTCTGCGGGCAGCAATCCCTTGGCAATATTCCAGTGCCTGTTCATGAACTCCTCCCGGATACGAATCGATCTTCATCAAGAAGAATCTATTCGTGAAATCGAGCCAACCGTCAAGCAAAAATTCCCCCCGCAGACAGGCAGCAACCTACCAGCGAGCAGCCGAAAGCGGAACGAACCGCACTCCGTACGACAATCATAGCTCACTTCCGGGAGCTGTAAACGGCCAGATTCTATTCCGTGACCCGGAACGCTGGACATTTAGGCCATGATGCCGGATACTTGCTAATGAATCCGGCGCGCCAGCGTCACAATTTCTGCACAATACCGAACAGAACAGCGTAAAGGAGTGAAGGTATGAAAGGATTTTTCATCAGGTGGCTGATTCACGGCCTGTCCCTCGTGGTAGTGGTCAATATCATCACCGGAATCCGCGTGGACAATTGGCAGACCATGGCAGTTGCCGCGCTGGTGCTCGGATTGCTGAACGCATTTCTGCGCCCCGTACTGCTTCTTTTCACCCTGCCTATCAACATCCTGACCCTCGGGTTGCTCACCCTGTTCATCAACGCCGGCCTTTTCGCCCTGGCCTCCTGGCTCGTCAGGGGTTTCTTTGTCGACGGCTTCTGGAACGCCTTTTTCGGCGCGCTGGTATTCAGCATAACCAGCGGACTGCTCAACTTTATGTTCAATCCGGAGCGCGACACCATCAGGAGATAGGCAGCCTTAGCAGCATCCTGCTGCGTAGCGGCGCTTTGCCGCTGAATGTTCCCGCTACGTTACGCCTCCGAACAGCTCGCTGAATTGGCCTTACCTACTGAATTGTTGACGAAAATTTCCATTTATGGTCTACTCGGAACCATGGAATTCATAACCTACGTAGGTCTCGGCTCGAACCTCGGCGACCGGGAACTGAACCTCCTTAGAGCAGTCGCTGAAATCGGCAAGATCCCTGAATCACGCATCACGGCCCTGTCAGGCTTCTATGACACGGAGCCGGTCGGGCCGGTATCCCAGGATTCTTTTCTGAACGCCGTGCTCCGCCTCGACACCTCCCTCACCCCCTACCAGCTGCTTGCGGACCTGCAACGGATCGAGACGGACGTATTCCACCGGGAAAGAACGGTAGCCCAGGGCCCCCGCACCATGGATCTGGATCTGCTCCTCTACGACGCCATCGTGATGGAAAGCGAGATACTCACCATTCCTCATCCCCGGCTTCACGAGCGTCGATTCGTCCTTGTCCCGCTGGCTGAAATAGCACCTGACCAGATACATCCTCTCCTCGGTAAAACCATGACCGAACTCCTCCGCGATCTGCCAACGGGACAGAGAGTTACCAAAATTTAGGAAAAACGTATGATCAGACTGCTTTTCTACCTCCTAATAGGCTATGCCCTTTATCAGCTCATCAAAGGTTTCCTGCGAAAAAACAGAGCATCGACCCCGCGCCGAACGGAAGAGATGGAGACTTTCCGGGATCCGGTCTGCGGAGTGTATGTGACCAGGGAAGACGCTGTCATGGGAAAGCTCGGAGGAAAAAATATCTACTTTTGCTCAACGGAATGCCTGGAAAAGTACCGCCAGGATTGTACCAATACATCAACACACGCACATGAATCAGGAGGAAACAAATGAAGTTTTTTATCGACACGGCCGATGTTAAAGAAATCCGGGAGGCCAATGCCCTCGGGGTGCTGGACGGGGTAACCACCAACCCGTCGCTGATCGCCAAGTCCGGCCGTAATTTTATCGAAGTCATTAAAGAAATAACCGAAATCGTGGATGGCCCGATCTCCGCGGAGGTGGTTTCCCTTGACCACGAAGGCATGATCCGCGAAGCAGTGGAACTGGCCGCCATCCACCCCAATATCGTCGTCAAGGTTCCCATGACCCCGGAAGGACTCAAGGCGGTAAAGGCCCTTCACGGCAAGGGAATCAGAACCAACGTCACCCTGATCTTCTCCCCGCTGCAGGCGCTGCTGGCCGCCAAAGCCGGCGCATCCTACGTTTCCCCGTTCGTCGGCCGTCTCGACGATATCTCCCAGGACGGCATGGGGATCATCGAGGATATCCGCACCATCTTCGACAACTACGGCTACGAGGCGGAAATCATCGTGGCCAGCGTCCGCAACCCGATCCACGTGCTGAACTCTGCGCTGATCGGTGCCGACATCGCCACCATCCCTTACTCGGTCATTGCCCAGCTTTCCAAGCACCCGCTGACCGACAGCGGCATCGACAAGTTTTTGAAAGACTGGGAGAAGGTACCGAAGTAATTTCCTTCTAGCACCATGAATCGCACCAATCACCGGCGAATCACTGGGTTAAATTTCCCTCGGCCTGCGGCCAGCTTCTCCCTCATGGAGCAGGGTTGAGTTACTGAGCATCGCTGTTGGAAAAAAAGGATTATTCACATTTTTTGGAACGAGAAGGGGCGGGGATCGAGAGACCCCGCCCTTTTTTCATCGGACTGCGAGGCCCCCATGACCGACACACCCCATGCCACCATCTATCGAAAAGACTATACACCGCCCGATTACCTCGTCGATACCATCGAACTGCGCTTCGAGCTGGGCGATGAAAACACCAAAGTCAACTCCCGCATGGCAATGCGGACCAATCCGGATGCCGCACCGGGAACACGACCGCTCCGCCTGGACGGCCACCGCGCAGCCCTGCTCGGCCTGACGCTCGACGGGATCCCCCTCCCGGCGGAACGATACACGGTTGAGGAACAAGCACTGACCATCCGCCAGCTGCCGACCGTTTTCACCCTGGAGGTGACCACCGAGATCCGGCCGCAGGACAATACCTTCCTCGAGGGACTCTACCGCTCCGGTGGCATGTTCTGCACCCAGTGCGAAGCCGAGGGTTTCCGTTCCATCACCTATTATCCGGACCGGCCCGATGTGTTGGCGGTCTATACCGTTACCATCGTTGCCGACAAGAAACGCTACCCGGTACTCCTGTCCAATGGCAACCCGGTGGAAAGCGGCGAACTCCCCGACGGGCGCCACTATGCGGTCTGGCACGACCCGTTCCCGAAACCCTGCTACCTGTTCGCCCTGGTAGCCGGCGACCTGGTCTGCCATGAAGGGAAATTCATCACCTGCTCCGGCCGGGAGGTTACGTTGCGCATCTTTGTCGAAGAGAAGAACCGGCAGAAGTGCGACCATGCCCTCCGCTCCCTGCAGAAAGCCATGCGCTGGGACGAGGAAAAATTCGGCCGGGAATACGATCTGGACCTGTTCATGATCGTGGCGGTGGACGACTTCAACATGGGCGCGATGGAGAACAAGGGGCTCAACATCTTCAATTCCCGCTATGTGCTGGCCAGCCCGGCGACCGCCACCGACGACGATTTCCAAGCCATCGAGGAGGTGGTCGGCCACGAATACTTCCACAACTGGACCGGCAACCGGATCACCTGCCGCGACTGGTTCCAACTCTCGCTCAAGGAAGGGCTGACCATCTACCGCGACCAGGAATTCTCCGCCGATATGGAATCGCGCGGGGTGAAGCGGATCAGCGACGTGCGACTGCTCCGCACCCACCAGTTTGCCGAAGACGGCGGACCCATGGCTCACCCGGTGCGCCCCGACTCCTACATGGAGATCAACAACTTCTATACCATGACCGTCTACCACAAGGGTGCCGAGCTGATCCGTATGATGCATACCCTACTGGGTGACGAACGGTTCCGCCAGGGAATGGACCTCTACTTCGCCCGGCACGACGGCCAGGCGGTCACGGTGGAGGACTTCGTCCGGGCCATGGAGGACGCGGGCGGCAAGGATCTCGGTCAGTTCCGCCGCTGGTACGAACAGGCCGGCACCCCGCGCCTGGAGATCGGTGGCAGCTTTAATTCGGCCGCCGGGACCTTTACCATGAGTGTCAGGCAAAACTGTCCGCCGACCCCGGGGCAGCCGGAAAAGCAGCCGTTCCACATCCCGCTGGCCATGGGACTGCGGGGACATAACGGCGCTGAACTGCCCTGCTCCCTGGCCGGGGAAACAACGCCCGGAGCGACGAACCATATTCTGGAGATCACCCAAGCGGAGCAAACTTTCACCTTCACCGGGTTGGCTGAAGAGCCGGTGCCGGCGCTGTTGCGCAGCTTCTCGGCCCCGGTCCGCCTCTCCTTCCCATGGAACCAGGAAGACCTGGTGCTGCTCATGGCCCAGGAACAAGACCCCTTCTGCCGCTGGGAAGCCGGGCAGCAGCTGGCCGGACAACTCCTCCTCGGGCTGGTGGCGGACCTGCAGGCGGAACATGAACCACAGCTCGACCCCGGCTTCGTTGCCGCCTTCCGTGCCACCCTGACCAGCGGAGACAACGACCGGGCTTTCCTGGCCGAGGCGCTTACCCTGCCGTCCGAGGCCTACCTTGCCGAACTGATGGAGGTGGTTGATCCCACCGCCATCCACTGGGCCCGCCAGTTCGTTCGAAGGGGGCTTGCCGAGCAGCTGCGATCCGATTTTCTGGCGGTACGGGCCGAATGCCAAAGCACCGCCCCTTATGCCGTGGACGACGGCCGGGCCGGAGAGCGACGATTGGCCAATCTCTGCCTCTCGTACCTGGTGACACTGGAGGATCCGGAAATCAATGAGTTCTGTCTCCGCCAGTTTCGCGAAGCGGACAACATGACCGACGTGATGGGCGCCCTCGTGCCCCTCGCCTCCTGCGACTGTCCGGAGCGGCGCACGGCTCTCGACGAATTTTACGACAAGTGGCGGGACGACCGCCAGGTGGTGGACAAATGGTTTGCAGTGCAGGCTTCTTCTACTTTGCCTGAGGCCCTGGCCGAGGTGACGAAACTTCTGCAGCATCCCGCCTTCGAGTTGACCAACCCCAACCGGTTCCGCTCCCTGGTGGGGGTCTTTTCCCAGGCCAACCAGGTCCGCTTTCACGATGCCAGCGGCTCCGGTTACCGCTTCTTCGGCGACCAGATGCTGCGGCTCATCCCGGTCAACCCGCAGGTGGCGGCCCGGCTACTGACCCCGCTCACCCGCTGGCGCCGCTTCGATCCGGCACGGCAGGCGCTCTTGCTCGAACAGCTGCGGCGCATCAAGGCGCTGCCTGATCTGCCGCGCGATGTTTTCGAGGTGGTGGAGAAAAGCCTGATAGGGAGTGAAGGAGGGAGCTGAATACGTAGGGAACGCAAACTCTGTCGGCTTGAGCTTGACAGGACTTTTTTTACATTTTGGCCGACCGCTGAGACTTTATCGGTAGAGCAGACCTGCCAGGTTTCCAAAAACCTGATATGGCTGTCAGTAGTCAAGAGGGAAAAAGCATCCCTACCCCTCTATTGAGGGTTTGTTCTTCGATATGTATCCCAGGGCACAGGTAGAGACGGGATCCTGTGGCGACGTTTGATCAC
>JAQUHN010000148.1 GCA_028683555.1 Geobacteraceae bacterium
CGCTTTAACGTGGTATTTATGAGAAAAGAAACGAATATGAAGGAACGGAATGACTAACCGTCCGGGACCCTTAGGTAATAAATGGCTTGCCTCGCCTATTGGTTGTTGCACTGAAAGAGTGAGGGTAGCAAAATCCCTGGCGTGCCGTCCTTTGCTAGAGAATAGCCAAATAAAAGTATTGGCGTCTTGCACTATCCTCTTGACTCTCAAACGCAGTTTTAGTAGTCTGCCTGGGTCTTAACTTAACGCTGTTAAGTTTCTCTATGAGCGAAAAACGACACAAGGATAAAGAAGCGTTCCGACGGGAGATTCTCGATGCGGCGCGTGAGATGTTTTCCGTTGATGGATACGGAAACTTTTCCATGCGCAAATTGGCGCGTCGGATCGGCTACTCACCCACGACCATCTATCTCTACTTCAGGGACAAGGATGAAATTTTGTTCTGTCTCTGTGAGGAGTTGTACGCGGAACTGTATCGAGTGGTCCTGGATATCGAACAAGAGGGCGCCGGTCTGCTGGAAACGCTGCGTAAGGTTCTGCTGACCTATGTGTCCTTCGCTCTGGCACACCCTGAACACTATCGGGTGGCCTTTTTCACCAATCCTTCGGTATATGGGTCACCGGCGGATTTCCTGCAAAATGACACCATGAGTCGTCGTACCTATCTACACTACCGCGATTTGGTGGCTGAATGTTGCTCCGCAGGTGTCCTCTGCAGCATGGAAGCCGAAACCCTGGCCCAGGTTCTCTGGACCGGCGTGCATGGCGTTGTTTCGGCGGCTCTTCATACCCGGGATTTTCCCTTGGTCGATCCGTCAGTCCTGGCGGAGGTTATGGTCGAGGGACTGCTCAACGGTTTTACGTTTCGACGGTCTGTTTGAAAGCTGGCAAGGAACACGCTCACTGTCGCAGGGAATCGTGTCGCCGTCCGTACTGTGTGGGTTTTTCAAAATGTGTGAATTATTCTTCCAATCAAGTGCCGTTGCCGTATTAATTTTCACACGAATTATACGTTGACAGTCTGTTGCCTGCTCTGATATATGGAGTGAGCGTTCACTCCGTATTGGCAGGTGTTTATGGACTTGGAAAAAAAAGACAAAAAAGAATCAATTCTCCTGGCAACTCTCGAGTTGGTTGCGGAACACGGCTTCCATGGGGCTCCCACGGCAATGATTGCCGAACGGGCCGGGGTCGGCATCGGGACCATTTATCGTTACTTTGACGATAAAGATATGCTGATATATGAAGTACATCGCGAACTCGAACTGAAGATTTGCGAGTATATCCTGAGCGGCTTTCAGGAGGAGTATTCCTATCGTCAACGTTTCGTCTATTTCTGCTCGGTACTTCTCCAGTACCTGATAGACAATCCCAAGGAGTTCAAGTTCATGGAACAGTTTTACAACTCACCCTATGGGGTTGAACTGCGCAGGGATCGGATTTTCTCCGAAGCGCCAGAATGTGAAAACTCGTGCATCTTGAAGGATCTTTTCGAACAGGGCAGAAAACATGGCCTGATCAAGGATGTTCCGTTGCTGATTTTCTTTGCGTTGGTGTTCGGTCCGATTATTGCGGCTGCTCGCGATCACATTCTCGGCTTCATTACCCTTGATGACAACCTGATCGGCTCATTTGTAGAGGCGTGCTGGGATTCTGTCAAGAAGTAGCACCTGTGTGACCGGGGGCTGGAAAAGAACGCCCTCGGCCTGGTAAAGAATAAACGGCAGGCTATCTGCTATGCCTTTGCCTGTCGCTGCCGGGATAGTCACGATCAAATTCACAGTAGGGGAGATACCAGGAGATAATGGTGAAAAACAATTTCCGCTTCAAAAAAGCAGGCATTGTCGTCGCTGCCTGCGCGATGATGACGGGATGCGCCGTGGGACCGGACTTCCGCCCGCCTGAGCCACCTGTCGTTCAAGGGTACACACCGGATCCGCTTCCGGTCGAGACCGCTTCGACGCCGGGGAATGCCGGAGTATCACAACGCTTTCTGGACGGTAAGGAGATTGCTACGGAATGGTGGACATTGTTCCGGTCAGAATCGCTGGATGCCCTGATCCGACAGGCTCTTACGGACAGTCCGACGATCGCCGCAGCCCAGGCGCGGCTCCGGGAAGCAGAAGAAAATCTCCGTGCCAGAGGCGGGACTGTCTATTATCCGACGGTTGACGGTGACTTCTCACTCAGTCGGAGCAAGTCGACTGGCGCCTCCTATGGCCAGCCCTCGGCGGATCCCAGCACCTTCACCCTGTTCAACGCGACGGTCAACGTTTCCTATACGCTCGATATCTTCGGCGGCAACCGCCGGGAGCTGGAGGCCTTGCGGGCCCAGGTGGACTACCAGCGTTTCCTCCTGGAAGGTGCGCACCTTGCCCTGACCGCCAATATCGTGACTACGGCGGTGAAAGAGGCTTCGCTGCGCGGCCAGGCTGGCGCAACCGTGGAGATTGTCTCGCTAATGGAAAAGCAGCTTGAGCTGGTGGAAAACCAGTTCCAGGTCGGCGCCGTTTCCCGTTCCGATGTCCTTACCCAGCGTGCACTGCTCGCCCAGGTCCGCGCGACCCTGCCGCCCCTCGACAAGGAACTGGCCCAGACCCGTCACCAGCTTGCCGTGCTTGCCGGAAAACTGCCGGGAGAAGGTGGGGTCCCCGCATTCGATCTGGATGGGCTGCAACTGCCGGTGGAGATCCCGGTGAGCCTCCCCTCGTCACTTGTCCGGCAGCGGCCTGATATCCGGGCGTCGGAAGAGCTTCTGCACGCCGCATGTGCCCAGGTGGGCGTTGCCACGGCTAACCTGTATCCGAAGATTACCCTTAGCGGTAGCCTTGGCACCAATGCCGTTAAGATCGAAGACCTCTTTTCTTCCGGCAGCTCCATCTGGAGCCTCGGTGCCGGGCTCCTCCAGCCTCTGTTCCACGGTGGCGAGCTTTCCGCGAAACGCCGTGCCGCGATTGCCGCTCATGATCAGGCGATTGCCCAGTATCGGGAAATAGTGCTCGAGGCATTCCGGAACGTGGCCGATTCGCTACGGGCACTGGAAGCCGATGCCAGGACGCTTCGCGCTCAGGCGGATGCCGAACTGGCAGCCCGCGAAACACTTGAGCTTACCCAAGAGCAGTTTAGGCTTGGCGCTGTAAACGCACTTTCCCTGCTGGTTGCCCAACGCCTGTATCAGAATGCTCGCATCAGTCTAGTCCAGGCACGGGCGGCACGCTTTGCCGATACTGCCGCGTTGTTCCAGTCACTCGGTGGCGGTTGGTGGAATCGGGAACCGCAGCCGGAAACGGTTGCGAAAAGTGAGACGAAATGAAGACATCGCACGAAAACACTCATTCACAGGGGGAGAAACATCCCATGAAAAAACGCATGCTCATCATGCTGGCCGCCGTCGGTCTGCTGTTCGGCGGTATTTTCGGTTTTCAGATTTTCAAGATGCAGATGATCAAGAAATCCATGGCATCGCAAAAGGCTCCCCCGGTAACGGTATCGACCCTTACCGCATCAATCCAGCCCTGGCAGCCGGAGCTCAAGGCTGTCGGGACTTTGAGAGCCGTCCGCGGTGTTGATGTTACGGCTGAGATTGCCGGCTTGGTCCGCACTATCAACTTTAAGTCGGGCGGTGCGGCTAAAGTCGGCCAGGTTCTGGTGCAACTCAATGCAGATTCCGATATTGCCCAACTGCACGCCAGCGAGGCTGCGGCGGAGCTAGCCCGGACAGTCTACGAGCGGGACAAGAAGCAGTTTGCGGTCAAGGCGGTGAGCCAGGCGGTGCTGGATGCCGATGCTGCCGACCTGAAATCGAAACGCGCCATTGCTGCCGAGCAGGCGGCGCTGGTGGCCAAGAAAACGATCCGGGCCCCTTTCACCGGACGCCTCGGCATAACTACGGTCAATCCTGGCCAGTATCTGAACCCTGGAGACAAGGTCGTTACTCTGCAGTCGCTCGACAGTCTCTATGCTGACTTTTATCTACCTCAGCAGCAACTGGCAAACCTTTCCCTGGGGCAAAAAATTGTCGTTACCACGGACAGCTATCCGGGCCGGTCCTTTGCAGGAAAAATCACTTCCATCAATCCGAAGGTCGATCCTGATACCCGTAACGTTCAGGTTGAGGCGACCATTGCCAACCCCGGCCATGTTCTCCTGCCGGGCATGTTTGCTTCCGTGCAGGTAGAGGCCGGCAAGATACAGAAGTACCTTACCGTGCCGCAAACAGCGGTGGCCTTCAACCCCTACGGTGAAACGGTTTTTGTTGTTCAGCAGGGAGAGAAGGGGGCTGACGGTAAAGCAGGGTTGATCGCCAAACAGGTTTTCGTCACCACCGGCGGTACCCGCGGTGACCAGGTGGCTATCCTGAAAGGCATCAAGGAAGGAGACGTTGTGGTAACGGCCGGACAGCTGAAACTGAAGAACGGCAGCACCGTGCTGATCAACAATCAGGTTGTTCCCCGCAACGAGCAAAACCCGCAACCGAAGGACGAGTAAGGGGAGAGTTTGTTTCACTGTGGCAATAACGCGATGTGACCCAGTACCGTGAAGGAAAACTTCATAACGTGGAAGGCATATGATGAACTTTACCGATATCTTTATTCGTCGCCCGGTGCTTGCCACCGTGGTCAGTCTCCTGATCCTCGTCCTTGGCGTGCGTTCTCTCGATCTGCTGCTGGTGCGCGAATATCCCGAGACCCAGAACGCGATTGTTACCGTATCGACTACTTATTTCGGCGCCGACCCGGACCTGGTGTCCGGCTTTATCACCACGCCGCTGGAAAATTCCATTGCCCAGGCTAATGGTATCGACTACATGACTTCGATGAGCACCCAGGGAGTAAGTACCATTACCGCGAATCTGCGTCTGAACTATGATCCGAACAAGGCGCTGACCGAGATTACGACAAAGGTCAATGCGGTGCTCAATCAGTTGCCGAAGGATACCCAGCAGCCGGTCATCAGTATCGAAGTGGGGGAATCCATCGATTCCATGTATATCGGTTTTTACAGCAATGAAATCCCCACCAACAAGATTACCGACTACCTGATCCGTGTGGTGCAGCCGAAACTGCAGGCGGTGGAAGGCGTGCAGACGGCCGAGATTCTCGGCAGCCGACAGTTTGCCATGCGAGCGTGGCTCGATCCGAAAAAGATGGCTGCCTATGGGATTACCGGAACGGAAGTGAGCAATGCCCTGGCCGCGAATGATTTCATCTCCGCCATCGGCCGGACCAAGGGCCAGATGGTTACCGTCGACCTGGTTGCCGATACCACCCTCCATACAACCGAGGAGTTTCGCAATCTGGCCATCAAGTCGCAGAACGGCGCTATCGTGCGCCTCGGTGACGTGGCGAACATTTCCCTCGGCTCGGAGAACTATGATTCTTCTGTTTCCTTCGATAATGCAACCGCCGTCTATATCGGTATCAAGGTGTCGCCCACGGCGAACCTGCTTTCGGTTATCGAGGGGGTGCGTCAGGCCTTGCCCGCCATCCAGCAACAGCTGCCGGTGGGGATGAGCGGTCGTGTCGTCTATGATGCCACCAAGTTCGTCAACAGTTCCATTGACGAGGTGGTCAAGACCCTGGCGGAGGCGCTGCTGATCGTTACCCTGGTTATTTTCCTGTTTCTCGGTTCGGCCCGCTCGGTGCTCATCCCCACCATTGCCATGCCCCTTTCCCTGATCGGCGTCTTCTTCATGATGCTCGCTTTCGGCTATACCATCAACCTGTTGACCCTTCTGGCCCTGGTCCTGGCGATCGGTCTGGTGGTTGACGATGCTATTATCGTGGTTGAGAACGTTCATCGACACATGGAGGAAGGAACGCCGCCCTTTCAGGCTGCCATCCAAGGGGCACGCGAGCTTGCCATGCCGGTTGTGGCAATGACCATCGTTCTGATTGCGGTGTATGTTCCCATCGGTTTTATGGGTGGTCTTACCGGTGCTCTGTTTACCGAGTTTGCCTTTACCCTCGCCGGAGCGGTGACCATCTCGGCGATTGTAGCGCTTACCCTGTCGCCGATGATGTGCTCTCGATTTCTGAAACCCTATGATCACAGCAAAAAACACCGGTTTGTCAATTTTATCGACAGGCAGTTCGAAAAAATTCGCACTATCTACGAGCGGTTGCTGCATGGTTCTCTCAATACCCTGGCGGTCACCGGTGTGTTCTCGGTTATTATCCTGGGCAGCATCTATTTCCTCTATGCCACTTCCCAAAGTGAACTCGCTCCGCAAGAGGATAAGGGGATTGTCATTTCGATGCTCACCACGGCACCGAATGCGACCCTGGAGCAGACTCAGCTCTACACGCAACAAGTCTATGATATATTCGATTCGTATCCGGAAAATGACCATGTTTTCCAGTTGGACGGCGTAAACGGTCTTAACTCCAGTATTGGCGGCATGGTTTTAAAACCCTGGGACGAGCGAACCAGGACCTCCATGGAACTAAATCCCGAGGTACAGATGAAACTTGGCGGGATTGCCGGTGGCCGCGGTGTTTCCTTCCTGCCGTCACCCCTTCCGGGTGGCGGGGGAGGGCTGCCGGTGCAGTTTGTTGTCGGGACCACTGAATCGTTCGATAAGCTGAACGAGGTTTCCCAGACTCTTATGCAAAAAGCGCTGGCGACCGGTCTCTTTGCCTATATGGATAACGACCTGAAAATCGACAAGCCACAGACGACGCTGGAAATCGATCGGGAGAAAACAGCGTTGCTGGGACTTTCCATGGCTGATGTCGGTACTTCTCTCGGCTGGATGCTGGGCGGCGGCTACGTCAATTACTTCAGCATATCCGGACGATCTTACAAGGTGATACCCCAGGTGATGCAGCAGGATCGTCTCAATGCCGAGCAGATGCAGAACTATTACATCACCAATAAAAGTGGCACGCCGATACCGGTTTCCACTGTCGGTTCTTTGAAGACGAAGGTTGTTCCCGAATCGCTCAACCACTTCCAGCAGCTCAATTCGGCAACTATTTCCGCAGTTCCGGTTCCGGGCGTAACTCTCGGCCAGGCCCTTGATAAGTTGAAGTCGCTTGCCCAGGAAGTTCTTCCCCAAGGGTACAGCGTTGATTATGCCGGCCAGTCGCGCCAGTATGTCCAGGAATCGAGCGCTCTGATCGTAACCTTCTTCTTTGCCCTCATAATTATTTTTCTGGCTCTGGCTGCCCAGTTCGAGAGCTTCCGCGATCCTTTCATCGTGCTGGTCAGTGTGCCCATGTCGATCTGCGGCGCGATGATTTTCATCAGTCTCGGGATCGGTGGTGCTACTTTGAATATTTATACCGAGGTGGGCTTGGTAACGCTTATCGGCCTTATCAGTAAACACGGCATTCTGATCGTGCAGTTTGCCAACGACCTGCAACGGGAAGGGAAAAGCAAGCGGGAGGCGATCGAGTCGGCCGCTGGCATCCGTTTGCGTCCGATCCTCATGACCACTGCGGCAATGGTGTTCGGCGTCATGCCGCTGGTAACCGCCTCCGGCGCCGGCGCCGTGGGCCGTTATAACATGGGCCTCGTGATCGTGACCGGCATATCAATCGGAACGCTGTTCACCCTGTTTGTCGTGCCGGCCATGTACATGTTTATCGCCACCGACCATGCGAAGCAACAAGCAAAGTTTGTCGCCGGCGGCGAAGCCTCTTCGGAGTCCTGACAGCTTTACTCTGCCACGCGGTTTTTATCTCACCGTATATCGTCACCTTTTCCCTTGTTTTTGCAGGGGAAGGGTGACGATACTCTTTCAATCTGCCATCTTTTCTGCTGTATCGATGCAGCGCCTTCCGTTACTGCTTCCTCAAAAAGCTTGCATGCTTGCTTTGTGAAAAACCCACCTTTTGCTCGACTCGGTCCGGTATATCTGCAAGAGGATAACTGGCCTTTCAAAATACTTGGCAAGGCTGCATGTTGTTGCTGCCATCGGTGGCAACAACAGGTAGTCGGGTGCATCTTGTTGTTAGATTAGAAAGCTTGAATATTGGTGGTGGTATGTGTATTTTTAAAAACAGTTCATCAAAAGCTGATTTAGGTGTAGTTCTGATCTTGCACTTTTCGATGTATGCTGATGGAAAGGACACGTTGAGGGAAAGGTTGCAGGGATGGTAGAGGAGTATGCTTTCAAATGTTGCCGGGTTTGTCGCGGTGACATTAACCTCGATGTGCTGATTTGTCCTTTTTGCGGCAGTCGGCAGCAGGTGAAACAGAATACCGGGGTTCCCTGGCTGACGGTAGCTTTGGCTCTGTTGGGGTTCTGTTGTATCATGTTTTTCGGCATCATGAGTGCCTTTGCGATCCCTCGGTTACATGTCGTGCGGACCAGTACCAGTAATGCACGTGCGCTGAAAAATGTCAGAGCTGCTAAAAGCGGGGTGGAAACGTTCCGTTCCAGGAATGGGATGCTACCGGCCAGGTTGGAAACAATACCCTTCATCCCTGACGACGGAGTGACGGTATGTTTGCAAATTTCCCCTGTTGGGACATACCAGTTGCGTGGTTTTCATGAACGGGGGGACAGGGAATATGTTGCCTTCTCCGGCAACACAGTTTTTTTCTTTCGGGAAAGGGACCGGCCTGGCGCTAAATTTGTGCCAGTTGAATAATTCCGCCCGACAATGAGTGTCGGGCGGAATTTAAAAAAACATTGCGGCAAACGGTGCAATGTTGTATGTTGAAAAATCGATTAAACCACAGGATTCCTTTCCTGTGGTTTTTTTGTTTCGCGGTGCATGCTGCTTTTGGTAACCAGTCTTGCTTGGGCTGCTTCTGCCTACTGGAAATGGGTCTTGGTCAAGTAAAGAATGTTGCACTTGACTTCTCCTGGAAGCCAGATGCCTGCTTCGGTACAATTTCCGTCTGGCCTACTAGCGATATTCCGCGCCATTGCCACTTTGCCGTCATCCTGTTATGATGCTGCAAAAATATCCACAGCAGATCCATGAGAGGAGTTGACGGTAATGAAATTAATCGACAGACTGGAGCGAACAATCGGCAGATTTGCCGTTCCGAACAGTACCGTCTACCTTATTGCCGGCCAGTCTTTTTTCTATCTGCTCTTCATGATGGGTAAACTGGATCGGAGTCAGATCTGGCTTTCCGCGGACCAGCTACTACACGGTGAATGGTGGCGACTGGCAACCTTTCCGTTTGATCCACCACTGCAGAATCCTCTGTTCGCATTTTTTGCATGGTACCTTTTTTATCTCATGGGATCGGCACTGGAAGAACTGTGGGGTGCTTTCCGCTATAACATCTTTCTTCTGGTCGGCTACAGCCTGATGGTAGCGGCCTCTTTTGTTACGCCGCTATTTCCGGTCAGCA
>JAQUHN010000149.1 GCA_028683555.1 Geobacteraceae bacterium
TCCATTATTTCTCCAATTTATAGCCTCATTATTGCAAGCATTGCCCTATCATTGCCCACCCATTGTCCATAATAAGGGCATTGAGTGGGCAATGATAGGACAATTTGAACAGGGGGTTGGCAAACTCAGATTTGCCAAATCATCCGCTATATGCTAAAGTCAAATCAACACTCCGATCTCCCGTTGTCAGGGGACGCTGGGGGGAAATCCAGCTTCGGCGCGTGGCTGAAATTGCCGGGATGGTGAACTACTGCGACTTCGTCGAACAGGAGACCTCTTCCGGGCCGGATGGCCGTTTGCGGCCCGACATGATTGTCAAGCTGCCCAACGGCAAGAATGTGGTGGTTGATTCCAAGGCGCCCCTGGCCGCCTACCTGGAGGCACTGGAGGCACCGGACGAGCATACCAAGCTGCAAAAACTGAAGGATCATGCCCGTCATATCAGGGTCCACCTGGTCAAGCTATCGGCAAAATCCTACTGGGACCAGTTCAAGGCGACTCCCGAGTTCGTGGTCCTGTTCCTGCCGGGGGAAACGTTCTTCAGCGCCGCTCTCGAACAGGATCCGTCCCTCATCGAGTTCGGCGTCGAACAGAAGGTGATCCTTGCTACTCCCACCACGCTCATTGCCTTGCTTCGCGCCGTTGCCTATGGCTGGCGGCAGGAGCACATCGCCGAAAATGCCCAGGCCATCAGCGATCTGGGCAAGACGCTCTACGACCGGGTGGCGGTTCTGGCCGGCCATTTCGCCGATCTCCGCCGGGGGCTCGAGCGGGCGGTCGAATCCTACAACCGGGCGGTCGGCTCGCTGGAGAGCCGGGTTCTGGTTTCCGCGCGCCGTTTCAAGGAACTGGGTGCTTCCACTGGCAAGGACATCGATACCCTCGAGGCGATCGATACCCGGCCCCGCAGCACGGATATGCCTGATTTCACCGCCGACGATGACGAGACGGTCGGTTGAGGAGGGCTGGTGGGTGGTCCTGATTCGAATTTGCCATTGAAATCTGGATGCAAAACCCATACTATCAAAGGTCACTTATCCACCTGACCAGGGAACGGCAACTGTTGCGGAACCAGGCAATGGTTCCGGGAGGCGGGCTGTGCCTGGGCGGCTCGGCCCTTTTCTGTGGAAACCGCAGCGGTCGGCAGTCTGCTGCCAAATTGTTGTGGCGAGCCCTCTGCTGTTACGGCTGTACGCAACGCCCTGCCGAACGAACTTCAAGGGAGATACTATGAAAGACCATACGGTTGATGCTCGCGGACTGCGCTGTCCGCAGCCACTGATGCTGGCGAAAAAGGCACTGGAAGAAATGGCCGAAGGTGAACATCTCCGGGTGCTGATCGACAATGAGATATCTCGGGATAACGTGATTCGTTTCCTGCGGGACCACGGCCTGGCCCCGGTGCTTTCCTTTGCCGATGGTGTCCATGTGCTGGACCTGGACAAGCTGGCCGGCACCGCCACGCTTGGTGATGCCACTGCCTATTGCTCGATTGAAAAGCCGCCGGCTGGACCGGTAATCGTTATCAATCAGCACGGCATGGGCTCCGGTTCCGAGGAGTTGGGGAAAATTCTGCTGCAGGCATGCATAAATACCCTCAAGGATGTATCACCTTTGCCAGCGGCGGTAATCTGTTACAACGCCGGCATTTTCGTGGCAGTCGAGGGAGCTCCTACCGTGCCAGCCCTGGCGGCTTTGGTTGAGTTGGGCGTTACGGTTCTGGTGTGCGGTACCTGCGTCGATTACTTCGATAAGAAGGGCCGGATCCCCGTGGGTACCATTTCCAACATGTATGAAATCCTCCGCTACCTGTCGACTTCGGAGCGGGTTGTAACCTTATAGGTTGTGATGAAGCGAAATACCTATTTTGACAATGCTGCCACGTCGTTCCCCAAACCGCCGGCTGTTGCCGCGGCCATGTCCCGCTATCTGAACGAAGTGGGCGGTTCCTATGGTCGGAGCGCTTATTCCCGGGCATTCGACGTCGCCAGAACGGTTGAGACGACCCGCGACCGGCTGGCCGAACGTATGGGGGTGCGGGACGCGGAACACGTGGTGTTTGCCGCCAATGCCACCCATGCGATCAACCTCGTACTGCAGAGCGTCCTGCGTCGGGGCGGGCGGGTGCTCATTTCGCCGTTGGAACACAATGCGGTGACCCGCCCGCTGGCGGCATTTGCCGCCAGCTGCGGGGCGTCGTTCGAGCAGTTGCCGCACTTTGCCGACGGCCGGGTGGATCCGGACCGGATCGAAGAGCTGATAACGCCGGATACGGTGCTGGCGGTGATCAACCACCAGAGCAACGTCAATGGCGTGATCCAGCCGCTGGCCGAGATCCGGCGGCGGCTTGGCGCCGTGCCGTTGCTGGTTGATGCCAGCCAGTCGTTCGGTTCCATCCCCCTTGCGGTGGATGACTGGCAGGTCGATTTTCTAGCCTTTACCGGCCACAAGGCGCTGCTCGGCCCAACCGGCATTGGCGGACTTTACCTGCGGAATCCGGCCGCAATCGAACCGCTCATCTATGGTGGTACCGGCAGTTCTTCCGAAAGTTTCGACATGCCCGATTTCCTGCCTGACCGCTACGAGGCGGGCACACTCAATATCGCCGGAATTTTCGGGTTGCTGGCCGCATTGGATGATCCGCCGGCCAGCCGGCATTCGCGGGAAGAGTTCCGCCGGTTCATCGAGGAGTTGCAAAGCATACCGTCGCTGAGGGTACTGTGCGCGGAACGTTTCCAAGACCAAGGCGATGTTGTCTCGTTCGTCCAGGCTGGCCGTGACCCCGCGACCCTCGGCCACATGTTGTTCGACCGTTTCGGCATCGAAACGCGGGTCGGGCTCCACTGCGCACCGCTGGCGCATCAAACCCTCGGAACCTTTCCGACCGGCACCGTGCGAGTTGGTGTCTCCCTCTACCATTCAGCCGCTGATTTCAGCTATTTGACAGAAGCAATAAGGGAATGTATACGACTATGAATATTTTTCTGATTTTCACTTCGACACGAGCGGTCATCAAGGCCGAGGAATGCCTTCGCGCAAACGATGTTGACTGTCAGGTGGTTCCGGTGCCGAAGGATATCTCCCCGGAGTGCGGCATGGCCCTGTCCCTTGCCGATCAGTTGCGGGAACGCGCCGTGTCGCTTCTCGCCGAGCTTGGTATCGAGGTGCAGGTTCACCAGCCTGCCGGTAGTCGCGCCCCGCTGTTCGATCTGCTTACCACCGTTGAACAGGGTGGCTGTTCGGCGAAGCTGCCGCCGGATGTGCTGTTCGATGCGCTCGGCCGCCTGCCGGTCCACACCGACCCCAACCTGCTGGTCGGCATCGCCACCGGCGACGATGCCGGCGTCTACCGATTGACCGATGAACTTGCCCTTATCGAGACAACCGATTTTTTCCCGCCGATCTGCTCGGATCCCTATGACTTCGGACAGATTGCGGCGGCAAACGCGCTCAGCGACGTCTATGCGATGGGCGGCAAGGTGCTGACCGCCATGAACCTGGTCATGTTTCCCGCCACCGGCATTCCTTTCGAAGTGCTGCATGAAATCGTCCGCGGCGGCCAGGAAAAAGTCGCGGAAGCCGGTGGACTGCTGGTGGGTGGCCATACCATTGCGGATTATCCGCCGAAGTACGGCCTGGCGGTCACCGGTATCGTTCATCCGGAGCGCCTGATCAATAATGCCAATGCCGAGCCGGGTCAGGTTCTCATCCTTACCAAGCCGATCGGCACCGGCGCGCTGGTGGCGGGGCAGCGTCTCGGCCAGGCGTCGGCCGCCGACTACCAGGGGGCGCTGGATTCCATGAAGCAGCTCAACCGGCAACCGGCGGAAGTCATGCAGGAGTTCCGGGTTCGTGCCGCAACCGACATCACCGGCTTCGGCCTGCTGGGCCATGCCCTGAATATTGCCAAGGCAAGCGGTGTCGCCATGGAAATCGACGCAGCAAAGATTCCGGCCCTGCCGGGAGCCCTGGAGTTGCTCGAAAAAGGGTGCATCCCCGGAGCATCGTACCGCAACCTCAGCCATGTGGAGTCGTCCGCCGATTTCGCGCCAGGCCTTGCCTATACGCTGAAGATGCTGACGCTCGACCCGCAGACATCCGGCGGCATCCTGTTGTGCGCGCCTGCCGACACGGCGGACGCGCTGCTTGCCGAACTCCGCAGGCGGGGTTGCCCAGCCGCGGCAGTCATCGGCAGGACAACGCCGCTCGGCCACAAACATCTGGTGGTTCGGTAGCGAACCTTTGATCACATGAGCGCAGCTGGAGGTGTCCGGAGCTGTTACGAGATGCCTTCAGCTGCCCTCCCGTACGGTTGATGAGGACAGTATCTTCACCATTGCCATTCCGCAGCGGTTTGTTCTACAATCATTCCATGAAAATTCTTCTCCACATGTGCTGCGCCCCCTGTGCCATCTACCCCCTGGAAACCCTCCGCTCGACCGGCGCAGAGGTGGTCGGCTATTTTTTCAACCATAATATCCATCCCTACCAGGAATATCGCCGGCGCCTGGAAACGGTACAGCAGTACGCGTCCCTCGTGCAGCTGGAGCTGGTCTGTCATGACGAGTACCTGCTCGAGGAATTCCTCGCGGCAACGGCGGCCTGCCCTTCGGAGCGCTGTCGCTATTGTTATGTGTCGCGAATCGACCGGGCCGCGAAAAATGCTGCGGAGCTGGGCCACGACGCCTTCACCACCACGCTGCTCTACAGCCGTTATCAGCAGCACGAGCTGATCCGCCGGGAAGGGGAACTGGCCGCCCAGCGACACGGTGTCCGTTTCCTCTATGACGATTACCGCCGTGGCTGGCGGCACGGGATCGATGTGTCAAAGGGAATGGGCCTCTATCGGCAGCAATACTGTGGTTGTATTTACAGCGAGAAGGACCGCTATCTCTCGGCACCTCCCCGGTCCCGGAAAGGGACGCCATGAGCGGAATGGGCAAGCTGCTGATCCTGCTTGGCGGTCTCATGGCGGTACTGGGGCTGGTCCTGCTTCTTGCCGACCGGATTCCCTGGCTCGGCAGACTGCCGGGGGACATTTTTATCAAGCGGGAGAATTTTTCCTTCTACTTTCCTCTTGCCACCTGCATCCTGCTTTCCCTCCTGCTTTCCCTGATTGTTCATTTTTTCCGCAAATAAAAAATCCCGGCATTTCGTCTTCCGTGCCGTCCTGCCGAAAAGATCTCGCCAGGTGAGGATCGGGCAGTGTTGCGATTACGCAACGATCAGTGTGGCTTTTTCGCAACAGTGATGCGAAAATGTGCCGGCCGGTCCGACCCCCTGCGGAATGTAACAACTTGAAATTGTTGAATGGAGCACTGTTTTACGATCGAGTTGGTTTTGGCCCGGTTGTTGCTAAATATGATGAGTATACTGACTATTCCAGCAAAGGAGCCTTTCATGGCCTTACAGCAGACGGTTAAAGACAAAATAGTGTTCTCAGGGATTGGCCTGCATTCCGGTAAAGATGTGACGATGACTCTTCGCCCCGCGGATGCCGGAACCGGCGTGATTTTTCACCGGATCGACCTGAATCCTTCGGTTTCCATCGAAGCAGAAGCAAAGAATGTTGTAAATACCCGTCTTTCCACGACAATCGGCAAGGACGGCGCGGTGGTTTCCACCATCGAACACCTTATGGCTGCTTTGACCGGTTGCGGTATAGATAATGTTCATGTTGATATCGATGGTCCCGAAGTGCCGATCATGGACGGCAGTGCGGCGCCATTTGTTGCCGGCCTGCGGAAGGTCGGCACGCTCAGCCTTTCCCGCCCGAAAAAATACCTGGTAATAAAAAAGCCGATCACGGTGGTCGACGGCGACAAAAAGATATCCATCATTCCTTCCCGCTATTACCGCATTTCTTTCGATATGCGTTTCAATCACCCGGTGGTGAACAACCAGTTCCGGAGCATGAAATTCAGTGAAGAAGTATTCGATCGCGACTATGCCGGCGCCAGGACCTTCGGTTTCCTTATCGAGGTCGAGACGCTGAAGGCAAACGGCCTGGCCCGTGGCGGATCTCTCGACAATGCCGTGGTCATCGGTGATGACGGCATCCTCAACGAGGGCGGCTTGCGCTACGAAGACGAATTCGTCCGCCACAAGATCATGGATTCGGTCGGCGATCTTTCCCTGGCCGGCTACTCCCTGGTCGGTCACGTGAAGGCCTATAAATCGGGTCATGATCTGAACCACAAGCTGGTCACCGAAATTCTTGCCAAGCCGGATTGCTGGAAGCTGGTGGAAGCGAACGAAGTACAGGGTGCCCCGGCAGTTTTTCCTCTTTCCTCGCCGGAGCTGGCGTGGTCGAAAGCATAATACAGCAGTTCCCGCAACATCCTCCATTGAGCAGCCCTTCGGGGCTGCTTTTTTATTTGCTGCGGCACTGTTTTTACCTTCTTGAAATGACTGGTTTCTTCAGCTACAGTGGAAAAAAGGTTCCGCTATGCTAAATGCCAAGAAACAACCCAGAAAAAACACGTTCAGTGCGTCAGAGGCGAAGAAAAGCAAGAGGGAAGCGATAATCATAATTTTCTCTCTGCTGCTGATCTTTCTGCTGACCTTTGCCGAGTTGCGTCTTTCCGATATCAGCACCGACATTCAGACGGCAAACAACATCCTCATCTTCGGCCTTATCAATGTCGTCATCCTGCTGATTGTGCTGCTGGTCTATCTGGTGTGCCGCAATATCGCCAGGATTCTCCTGGAGCGCAAACGCAACCCGTTCGGTTCGAAGCTTCGCGCCAAACTGGTAGTGGCTTTCGTCGCCCTCTCGCTTATTCCCACCTTGCTTCTGTTCTTCGTTTCGGCGAGTTTCATCAACAGCAGCATCAAGAACTGGTTCAACAAGCAGATTGAATGGTCCCTGGCCGAGTCGCTGGATGTTGCCCAGACCTACTACCGTACCACTGCGGCTGATGCCCTGCATTTCGGCCGCCAGATCAGCGCGGGCCTGAAGGATAAGGGCTTTCTCGAGGGTCGCAACGGGGTCGGGTTGGGCGAGTATGTCGGGCGGGTGAGGAGTGAATACGACGTTGCGGTTGTCGAGGTTTTTTCCGCTCGCCGGGAGGGGTTGGCGCGCTCAATCAGTCGTGAGGTGCCGCACGGCGAATATCTCAGGCCTTCGCCGGAGGACCTCAGCGCGGCTCTTGCCGGTAAAGAGTTCAGCCGCATCAACTCGGTGGGGAAGGCAGACCTGATTCGCGGCATCGTTCCGGTGTTTTCGCGGGCAACCCCCGGCACGGTGGTCGGTGTGGCGGTGGTGAGTAACTATGTGCCGGATGCCCTGGTAGGCAAGATGCAGAAGATTTCCAGTGCCTATGATAAATACCGGCAGTTGAAGTCTCTCAAGTATCCCATCAGGAGCGGGTATGTTCTCACCCTGTTCCTGATTACCATGGTGATAATCTTTCTCGCCATCTGGTTCGGCGTCTACCTTGCCAACAGTCTTTCCACCCCCATCCGCGAGCTTGCCGAGGCGACCGGGCAGGTTGCCTCGGGCAATCTGCACGTGCGTCTCGAGGGTGAGGGCCAGGACGAGATCGGCATGCTGGTTGCTTCGTTCAACAAGATGACCGAAGATCTGCTGAGCAACCAGCTTGCTCTGCGGGAGGCAAACGAGGGGCTAACCCGGTCCAACCTGGAACTGGAGCAGCGGCGACGCTACATGGAAATCGTGTTGCGCAACGTCACCGCCGGGGTCATTTCCGTTGACAAGAGCGGAATCCTTACCACGGTCAATACTTCGGCGGAGCGGCTGCTCAACATTTCTCCGGAACAGGTGAAGGGGCGGCACTTCCGGGAGGTGATGCGTCCGGAACAGCTGGACATCATCAAGGGACTGCTGCGGGATCTGGTCAATTCCAAGAAGGATACCATCAGCAAGCAGGTCGACATCCGGCTGAAGGACCGAAAACTTACCCTGTTCATCAACTTGTCGATGATGCGGGATGAGAACGGCGAGTTTCTCGGTACCGTGGTGGTGTTCGATGATTTGACCCAGCTGATCAAAGCCCAGCGGATGGCCGCCTGGCGGGAGGTGGCGCGTCGAATCGCCCATGAGATCAAAAATCCCCTCACGCCGATCAAACTGTCCGCCCAGCGGCTCCGCAAAAGATATCTTTCCCGGTTCGGCGAAGACGAAAAAGTCTTTGATGAATGTACCGAAATGATCATCAAATCGGTCGATGAACTGAAAACCCTGGTTGACGAATTTTCCAACTTTGCCCGGATGCCGGCGTCGCAGCTGGCGGCCAACAACCTCAACGAGATCATCCGGGAGGCGCTGACCCTGTACCAGGAAGCGCATCGGAACGTGGAGTTCACCTTTTCCGCCGACGAGTCCGTGCCCCTGATCCAGCTTGACCGGGACCAGATCAAGCGGGTGTTGATCAACCTGCTTGACAATGCCGTTGCCGCCCTTGAGGAGCAAGGGGATATCCGAATCGAAACCCGCTATGACCGGGAACTGCGGATGGCGACCCTGACGGTGGCCGACACCGGGCGGGGTATTCCGCCGGAGGACAAGCCGCGGTTGTTCGAACCCTATTTCTCGACGAAAAAATCCGGAACCGGGCTGGGGCTGGCAATCGTTACGACGATCATTGCGGACCATGGCGGCTTTATTCGGGTCAAGGACAATGAACCGCGGGGAACTGTGTTTGTTATCGAGCTTCCTGCCAGCGGGGAGCAGGTCTGACAGGTGGTGGAGCCCGGCAACGGAGGCCCGGCAGCTTGAATTGCAGGTTGTACATAAGTACCGTGGCAGTCTGTAGCAGCAAGATTCTACGAAAGCACAGGGTGATGGATACCGATGGATGAAAAAATACTGGTAGTGGATGATGAGGACAGTATCCGGACCTCGCTGGCGGGAATCCTGGAAGACGAGGGATTCCGGGTGATGTTCGCCAATGACGGGGTGACGGCGCTGGATGTGGTAAAAAAAGAGCTGCCGGACCTGGTGCTGCTGGATATCTGGATGCCGCGCATGGATGGCATCGAGACCCTGCAAAAGCTGAAGGAGCTTCATCCTGCGCTGCTGGTCATCATGATGTCCGGGCACGGAACCATCGAGACCGCGGTAAAGTCGACCAAAATGGGCGCCTACGACTTCATCGAGAAGCCCCTGTCGCTGGAAAAGCTGCTGCTCTGCATCCGCAACGCCCTCGGTCTGCTGCGCCTCAAGGACGAAAACGAAACCCTGCGCGACCTGGCGTTCCGCGACCGGCAGATGACCGGCGCCTCGCCGGCGATGCTGAAGCTGAAGGAGCAGATCAAGCTGGTGGCGCCGAGCAATGCCTCGGTGCTCAT
>JAQUHN010000016.1:0-22652 GCA_028683555.1 Geobacteraceae bacterium
CCGAATCGATGGTAATTACCAGGTCGAGATTGGCAATGAGCGCTGCCGTGGCGGAAAAGTCCGTCAGTTCCGCGGTTTAGTCACGCAGAACCATGCCCGCGGGAGGATCCTGCGCCTGCTAGCTGCCGCTGCCCACCTGCAGACTGTAGAATGTCGTTCCCGGTACGGCTGCAAGGGGAGCGAATGCCTGCAGCGAAGCCGACCTCTTCGGGTCCGGCTTCGGTCTTCCCGCCCAGACGAGCCCGATCTTGCAACCTGTATCGGAGTCCAGTCGCTTATGCCACTGCGTTATCTCGCTGACCATCGGGACAAGATATGGAGTTGACGAAGGAATACTCTGCAACGTTGTTCCGAAAATCCGGGGAAGACTGAGAAGGGGCACCTGGAAGTCAACTTCGGGGAGAACCTCGCCACGTACATAGACGAAAGCCGTACCACGCAGGGACTGGGTCAGGATATCCCGCAGTGATTCGTGCTGGCACTCGAACAGTACTTTCCCGCCCCGTTGCGCAACAAGGAAAAGATAGCGCGCGAACTGGAAGGTGTCGCCGAACCCTTGTTCGGCATGAACGAGGAGTGTTTTCCCAACAAACGGCGAACCATCCCAGAGGGGCTTTTCGGCATATCGAAGCGGCACCGGCTCTTTTTTGCCGAAGCGGGCCTCGAACTCCTGAAATCCTTCGGCAAGATTGCCGGTCAGCAGTTTCAGCACAGCGAGGTTCCATCGTGCCGTTGCATAGCCCGGATCAATAAACAAGGCCGCTCGAAACGAATCAAGCGCTTCGGCAAAGCGACCCAGCACCTGGCAGGCAACACCCAGATTCTGGAGAGCCCTCACATCGGCAGGATTCAGCTGCACGGCCCGTCGATAGGCGTCTGCAGCCTCCTCGAGGCGATCCTCGCCTAACAGGGCATTACCAAGATTAATGTAGCCGTCCACAAACTCCCGGTCATAGACCAAGGCCTGACGAAAAAACCGCAACGCCTCATGATCCTGCCCCTTTTCCCGGCACAGGACACCGAGCGCATTAAGAACCTCGGGACTGCGCGAATTGCAGAGCAGTGCGCGAAGCAGGGGGAACTCCGCATCAGCCAACCTCCCCGCCTGCAGCAATGCGAGACCTTCGCTATAGGCCGCTTCCAACTGCCGACAACGTAACGTCCTTGCAGCATCGAAATCGGCGATTTTCGTCAGCAGGCAGGCCTTCACCGCAGCGATCACCGTCTGCCAGTCGCCAGGGGTTGCCTGGCGAAACAGCCGCATGTGCGGATACCAGGGTGAGTCGTCCCGGTCCAGCATCCAGCGCCAGTCGGCCGCATAGGGCAGCAGCAGCCAGGTTTCCTTGCCAAGGGCACCAGCGAGGTGAGCCACGCCGGTATCAATACTGATTACCAGGTCCAGATGGGCAATCAGTGCCGCAGTGTCACTGAAATCCTTGATGTCCGGCGTATGATCGACCAACTCCGGGCCCCGCCGCTCTTGCCACCGACCGGACATGTCGTTTTCCAGCTGCAGCGAGTAGAAAGTGACGCCTGCCATACCGGCAAGGGGGGCAAAGTGCTCGAAGGGACAGGTCCTGTTCGGATCAGGTCTTTTCCTGCCCGCCCAGACCAGGCCAACCCGCAACGTATCGCTAACGACAAACTTTTCCAGCCAGGCTGCCAACACTGCCAGCGGCGGTAAAATATAGGGAAAATTGAGCGGAATAGTGTCGAGCCCGGTTTGAAAAACCCGCGGCAGACTCATGATTGGCAGATGTACGTCAAAATCCGGCAGAAAATCGCCCGAAGCAACTGCCTGGGAAACACCCGGAACTCCGGCCAGCAGGGCCTTCTGCGATACAGGGCACTCCAGGATAACGGTTCCACCCTGCGCTGCCAGCAGCGGCAGAAAGCGAGCGAACTGGAAGGCATCGCCGAACCCCTGCTCGGCATGGATGAGAATTGTTCGACCAGCAAGGGGAGAACCGTCCCACAACGGCTGGAGAAAAGTGCGCGGTTTGGAAGTGAAGCCACGCTTCTTCCAGCGCCATTCGAACTCCTGCCAACCCTGGGCGAACTCTCCCACCTGGAGCAGTACCAGAGCAAGGTTCCAGTGCGCCTCGGCGCATTCCGCATCTATCGCCAGCGCCCGGTGGCAGCTTGCCATTGCCTCGTAGGGCCTTCGCAGCGACTGGAGAGCGGTAGCAATGGTGATGTACCCTTCGGTAAAGGATGGCATGAGACGGAGAGCCTCACGGTAGCAGGCAATGGCCTCATCCCAACGCCCCAGCTCCAGCAGGGCATTGCCGCGATTGTGATACAAGGCGACCGTACCGGGCATCACCGTAAGGGCCCTGTCATAGACGGCAACGGCATCCGCGTATCTTTCCCTTTCGTGAAAGGCATTTCCTAGACAAAGATATGCATCGATTTTCCCTGGATTCCGGGAAAGTTCCCGGGAATATGTCTCCAAAAGATCAATCATGTGAGTTCCCAACACGTTGAAAGACTGCACGTGAGCCTGAGCATGGATGTGTTTCATTTCCATTCACCAATCAGGACTCGACGCCGGACCATATTCTCAGCGGCAAAGCAGATCGATGAAATACCCTTGGACTAACAAAGCAACAAGCATGCCGCATTCAGAGACAGAAAACCCTACTGTTTTCAGTCAGATAGCGCAACTCATATCATAGGCGTCAATATTTTGAACGGAAGTACCACGGAAAAAATGTCGTGAGATTATTCAGCAAAAGGCATAAAAAAGGTATGTGTCAGAAGATTTTTATTTGTCTAGCAAGAGCAATCCGTGCTAATGTTTCAAGCTATTCCGGCCGTCACGGAGCATGCAGGCAAACTCCTCTCCTTTGCGCGGGGAATTGAAATCGTGGCAAGAAGACGGTCAAGGGGAATTGGGGCGAATGGCGAAGAAAAGGATCAACTACGAACACTACTTCAAGCAAGACCAGCAGGTCAAAGTAAGTGTCCGCCTTTCCACAAACCTGCTACGGGAAAGCAACGGCGAGATTACGTCTTTTTCGGAAAACCGTGCCAGGGTCGAACTTCTTGGCGGCGATGCACCAAAGGCCCTTTCTTCGCAAAAGCCCGGGTCCCGCATTTCCATTTCCGGCTGGTCTGGCTGGGGATTTTACTGCTGCGATGCCATTCTCGTTGAAATTGTCTCGCCAAAGGAATTCGATCTCCGCCTCGAAGGCGAGGTGGAGGAAATCCAGCGGCGCGAGTATTTCCGCCTCGATGTTTCCCTGCCGGTTACCGTAACAAACCCTCCCCAGCAGACGATCGCTGCACTGACCGAACAGTGGGACAAGAAAAAGAACAGTCTCCAGGATGCGCCACCGCCCGAGATGTTTGCCACGGCACGAGGCTACCGGGCCATTACCGCCGGCAAAACAGATATTCCTCCCCAGGAGATCAACCTTAGCGGCGGCGGTTTGCGGTTACGAATGCCCTCCGCTCTTGACCTCGGCGCCCGTGTCCATGTGGACATTTTCCTGCCCCTGGCGCCACCACGGATAATTTCCGCGGTAGCGGAAGTGCTGCGCTGCAACGAGGTCAGGTTGCGCGTCGAAAAAGCACCGATTTTTATCACCGCCTTGAAATTCATCCTCATCGAGGAAAAAGACCGGGATGCAATAATAGCCTATCTCTTCTCCGAACAAAGGGTCCAGCTGCAAATGGAATCGAATCGGGAACTGCCATCGCCTTTGTAGCATCCCCCACCCCGGCCAGCCAGATACCGCGTGATCTTTTTTCTACCCACCTGGCGCACCTCCTGAAATTACGGGCAAAAAAAAACCGGTCCGGAAGTGGACTCGGTGCACAAGCCTGCCTGCCAATCCGGCTGTTGCTCAGAGGGTTCGTGGTTCGCTCCGCTCGCCATCATCGGATAGAATAACGATATCAACCCTCCGGTTCTTGGCCCGCCCTTCCGAAGTTCCATTGTCGGCAACCGCACGGAACTCCGCATATCCCGTTGCCGAAAGCTTCTCCGGCGAGAATTTGTAGTAGTACACCAGGTGACGGACGATATTGGTTGCCCGGGCAGTGGAAAGCTCCCAGTTGGACGGGAAGGAATGGGTATTGATGGGAATGTTGTCGGTATGTCCCTCAACCCGGATATGGTTGGAGTAGTCAGCCAGAGACTCGGCAATCTTGGCCAGTAGCGGAAAGGAACTCACCCGAATCTCGGCACTCCCCGAATCGAAGAATCCCGCCTCCTTGAGGCTGATAACGAGACCACGACGATTGATCTCCAGGTCAACCTTGTCCTGCATGCCGTTCTTGAGGAGGTATGCCTCCAAGGAAGACCGGGCCTTTTTGAAATCCTTTTCTTCGGCACGGTACTGCTGCTTGGAGGTTTTGCTAAAGGGAATCTGCGGCTGCATATCGCCCCTCGCGGAAGGAGTGCTGATGGCGGGAATCTGACTTAATTCGGTGGAATCCAGCACATTGACATTGCTCATCGGGTTGGACTTTGCATAGCCGAAGGATTCGCGGAGCGAAGCAATGACTTCCTCCACCTTCCGTTTATCCGTCTGGGACATGGCAAACAGGGTGACGAACACGGCAAAAAGAAGGGTGATAAAGTCGGCGTAGGAGACAAGCCAGCGTTCATGGTTTGCGTGTGCTTCCGGCTTTTTCTTCCTGCGTGCCATTTATTTGCCCTTTTTCTCTTCGCCGCTCTGAACCAGGAACGATCGGAGCTTCTGTTCGATATAATGGGGATTCTCGCCGTTCTGGATGGCGGTCAACCCCTCGATGATCATCCGTTTCTGCAGAAGTTCCTCTTTGATCCGGTGCTTCAGTTTGGTGGCAAAGGGAAGACAGATGATATTAGCCGTCATGAGTCCGTAGATCGTTGCCACGAACGCCACGGCGATACCGGCGCCCAGCTTCGAAGTATCGGAGAGGTTGTTCATAACGTGGATAAGGCCGAGCACGGCGCCGATGATGCCGATTGTCGGGGCATATCCGCCGGCCGCCTCGAAAAATTCGGCACTGCCCTTGGCATGCTCTTCATAGGTATCCAGTTCGGTTTCCATGGTATCCTGCAGCTTCTGCGGGTCGATCCCGTCAACCACCAGCGAAATGCCCTTACGGGTAAAACGGTCCTTGGCCGTCTGCGCCTCCTGCTCCAGGGAAATGAGGCCGTTCCTCCTGGCCTTGGCGGCATAATTGATCATTTCCTTGATAATGGCTTCGTTGTCTCCCGAACTGAGGAACAACACCCGTTTCGAGTCCTTGACTGCCTGCTTGATGGTCGACATGGGAAAGCTGACGAAAGCAGCGCCAAATGTTCCGCCGAGAACGATGAGGGCAGCTGTCGGCTGAATGATAGCACTGACATGCCCCCCCTCGAGGATCTGTCCCCCGATCACAGCCCCGAAGCCGAGTATAAGTCCAATTATTGTGGCGATATCCATACGATACGTTCCCTATTGAGTTAGCGTCCCACAACCATAGCTGTCCACAAGGGACATGCATTACATAACCGGACCAGCCCGAGTAAGCCTCCTGGGTATTCACCACCCCCTGCCAGGAGCACCGGTCTGCCAGCAAATCTCAGCTGTCACAGTTTACAAAACGGGCGATAGAAATCCAGCCAGCGCTTACGAAGATACTTCTTGCCCGGTATCCGGCTGGAGCGGGCACCGATCCGCGACTTAAAGGATATGATCCGCTCAATCACTACCGCGGCACTCTCCTGAAAAACGTACCGGTTGCCGTTACTCAACGTGATGTGCGTATCCGGAGTTTCCTCAATTACCTCGATCAGGTCCTCATTGACATACATTTGGCTGCCATCAAGCCGTGTCAGTTTTATCATTGCTTCTCCGCCCCCTGGTTTTCATTTCGGACTGTAGCCGGGTTTACTTGAGCATTATTTGTGCCATTGGAGACAAAAAACCGTCCACCACATAGGTATCACGAAAATAATACCCGGTTTTCTGCTGTCTTTCCCGACAAATTGCTGTTCCGGGACGGGATGGGGCGTTTACGGCAACTCTTGTACGGCGTTAATGCAGGGAAGCAGCCCAAGGGAAAGCGGCCAAGTCAGGTTCGCTGTCCAACTCATACCAGGGATAGAACCCGATTAAGGTTCTTCGGGGAAATTTCAGACCAGCCATTGCCAGCACGTTCAAGATGAAACTGGACAGCAAAAAAGGCCAAACGGCTGACAAACGCCCGGATGACCTTTTGCTGAAACTTTTGACCGTGCCCGGATCCTATGGAAGGGAACTTTGTAACAATGACTACAGATAATCCAGCAACGATAACTGGCTGATCTTCGCCGTGGCCGACAGGGCCGCCTCGAATGCCGCCTGTTGTTGGGTCAATTGGGTCGCCGCCTCGACATAGTCCACACCCATTGTGTCGGAAATGATCCCTTTCAAGGTAGACTGGTTGCGGCTGATCATTGTTTCGGCGCTCTCAAGCCGGATCATTCTACCGGCCACATCGCTTCTGGCGTTGTTGATCTGGTTCGACGAAGCATCGAGGTTTGCCGCATTCGACTGGATGTCGTCGGGATTGTTGCTCCTGATTGCCGCAATAATGGCATCGAGCGTCTCGAAGATATCCACCGAGCCATAACTGCCGGTCCCCTTCAGCAACGCATCTCCCGTCAGGGTGATGGCAGCCGGAGAATTCTGGTCTATTTCGATGGAAATCTCGTCTGAGGTGCCGGAGTAGGTATTGTCATTAATGGAAAACGGCGGCGTACTGTTCTTGAAGCCGGCAAAGATATACTGATCACCCAACTGGGTATTGCCGAGGTCCACCAGCTGCTTTTTCAGCTCCTCCAGTTGCGAAGCGGCATTCTCACGGACCGTCTGATCGCTGCTGCCGCTGGTAATGGTACCGGTTGTCTTTTTTGCCTGGGCGATGATATCCGCCATGCCCTGCAGCGCGGTGTCCGTCATGGACAGCGACAGATTTCCCTTGGTGATGTTGCTGAGATACTGCTCGCCCTGTTCGAGCTTGCTATCCATATCCAGCAGCTGACGGGTCGTAATGGGGTCATCACTGGGTCGATTGATGACCGAACCTGACGCAATCTGCTCCTGAAGACGGTTGAGAAGAGTCCGTCCCTTCTGCAGATTGTACAAAGCATTATCGGAGCTCATCCCCGGTGTTATTCGCATGTTCGATCTCCTGTTGTTACCCTGTTACCGTATCAGGCCCATCACCGTATCCAGCATCTCGGTTGCAGCGTTGACAACTTTTGCCGAAGCTTCGAAAGCACGCTGGTACTTGATGAGATTCGCCATTTCCTCATCGAGCGAAACACCCGAATTGGACTCGCGAAGTGCATTGAGTTGCCGCAGGAAGCTCTCATTCTGCGCCATGGAGTTGGCAGCGTTCTCGGTATCGATACCAACACTGCTGACAAAGGCATTGTAAAAGCTCGACATGGTCGTGCTCGTTGTCTTACCGTCCACAGTAAAGGTAAAAGAGAACGACTTCAACTTTGCCAGGGCCAGGGCATTGGTATTGTCGCCTGGTCCGCTGAAGGAGGTCGGGTCCTGACCAGCAGCGGCAATTTTGTCGGTGGTCAGGCCGGAATTCAGCGCAATATCGGCACTTGTCGTTTTCGAGGCATCGAAGAAATCATTCTGGGTCCCGTCCAAGCCGTAGCCGGAACTGTGTTGAGCGTTAACAGTGGTAACCAGTTGACGAGCCATCTCGTCCAGTTTCGCCAGGTAACCCGGGACAATCTCGTCGCGAACCTGCAGGGTACCGCCAATCTCACCCAGACCATTTTCCGGACCGCCGATCGTTGCGGTTACATCAACGGCCGCGCCGCCTCCCAGCGGAGACAGCATAACCTTGTTGAGTCCGGTGCCGGCATCAGTCTCGGTTGACAGCGTGGCAAACAAGTTGCCCTGCACCAATGGCTCACCGCCCGGCAGCGTGACCGTCAGCGTCCCGTCACTCTGCTCGGCATAGCTGACGCCGACCTTCTTCGCCAGTTCCTGGGTCAGATAATCGCGCTGGTCGCGCAGTTCGTTGGCATTTCCTCCCAGCCGTTCCGTCTGAAGGATCTGCTCATTGAGAGAGGCAATATTCTTGGCCTTGTCGGTAATCTCGGAGGAAATACCGTCCAGGGATCTGTCTGCGCTGACCAGTGAATCATTCAGGTTGGTGTTCAACTGGTGAAAGGTATCCACCAGAATCTGCGACCGCGATAGTACTGCCTGCCGCTCCGCGGACCCCTGGGGCGTCACCGAAAGATCCTGCCACGAATTGAAGAAATCCTCCATGGCCTGACCGAGGCCGTCATTCGTCACCTCGTTGAAAAACGGCTCTATCTGCGAAAGAGCGGTCTGCTTCGTTTCGCTCTCCCCATACTGACTGTTACCCTTGACTAACTGGAGCTGAAGGAGTTCGTCGTGATTCCTCTGGACCGTGGCAAGCTGTACGCCGGTACCGAGCGGGAAACCGTTTGCGTTGTTGACCGGAGATGTCTCGAATACCGTCTTCTGACGTGAATAGCCATCGGTGTTGACGTTGGCGATGTTTTCGCTCGTCACCTCGATGGCGACCCTGGCCATGGTAATTCCCGATGTTGCGATATTAAAGAGACTGTTTATTCCCATCAGATCTCTCCACTGACCAGTCGGCCACCGGCAGCTCCGGTTACCACGGAACCCGCGTTGCTGTAAGTGCTGACAGCGCGTCCCAAGCGACTGTTGATGAAAGCGAGCGAACGATTGACCGTGCTGAGAGAACCATAAAGGAGATCGCGGTTGAAGCGATTGCTTCGATTCAGAATATCGGTCAATTCGAAGAGCCTTCGTTGGACCTTGAGCAAAATTTCACGCCGAGCCGGGGGAGCAGCGTTGAGAACCGCAGACAGATTGACGAGCGACGTAACCTGCAGCTCACAGGCCGCGTCTTCCAAGGCATTTTTGCAGGCGACTTTGCTCTGCTCAAGCAACCCGATAAGCTGCAGCTTGCTTTCACGCTTGCTCTCGAGACCTGCGGTATCGAGGTCGACGATAACGGTGCGCTCTTCATCAAGCAGCAGCACCAGCTTTTCCAGCAGCGCCTCTTTTTCCCGTAGGCACTGGATGAGAATATCGATCCGGTTATTCATTATTCATCTCCGCCAGCAGTTTCAATACCGACGGATCGCAGCATCTTTTCGGCCACCGCGCGACCACTGATGTTGTAGGTTCCATCGGCTATCTGGCTCTTGATAGATTCGATTTTTTCCGTGTTCATGCTTTCCATCGTCGCCAGGGTACTGGTCAGCCGATCTATCTTGGCGCGATTGACTGACAGTTCCACCCGGTCAGAGGGTTGGCTAACGGCCTTTTCCACGGGCATTTCCGCAGCGGCTTTCTTTTCCAGCGCTTCGTTGCGGAGATTCGCGATATCATTATTTACAGTGCTGTTGGTAACTTTCATGGCAGTACCCAAGCTTCCTGAGCTGGTTTCCTGAATGTCATGGCTTCGTTCGAGTGTCATTGGTTTCGCCGTATCCTATGTGCCGCGTCAGTTGCTCCTCAAGCATGCTGCCAAGCCCCAGACCACCACCCGCGGCAACCGCCTGAGCATATTCCTGGTCCAGCAGCGACCGGTAGACTTCCTCTCCATGTCCACCGCCGGTCAAGGTTTCCTTGCCGACTGTAGAGCGCATGGATTTGAGCATCATACCGACAAAGAGCGCCTCGAAATCCTGAGAAACTTTTTTGATCGCAGCTTTCTGGTTTTCCGGGATGTCACCTTTTCCTCCCGCCTTCACTTGGTGCGGGGAATTCGGCGCTGTCCCTTCCGGAAATGTTGCAGACTTCGCAATCGTTGTCATATAGATACCTTATCGAACGAGACTTTGAAAACTTTAAGTTTTTTTTCGATTTTTTTTCAATTTCTGAACAGATGTTCAATTGTCATACAACAACAGGCCAAACTAGATAATTTCCAGCTCGCCCTGCAGCGCACCTGCCGCCTTGATGGCCTGCATGATGCCGATAAGATCCCGCGGCGTGACACCGATTGCATTCAGCGCTTTCACCACATCACCGATGTTGGCCCCTTCCTTGACGATAAACAGGCCGTTACCTTTTTCCTCGTTCACCTTGACGGTGGTACGCGGCACAACAACGGTCTCCCCGCCGCGACTGAACGGTTCCGGTTGGGAAACCTTCGGTGTCTCCTTGATAGTGAGCGTCAGGTTGCCGTGCGCAACGGCGATCGTGGAAATTCGAATGTCATTGCCGATGACAATTGTGCCGGTCCGTTCGTTGAGAACCACTTTCGCCGGCATATCCGGCTGCACCTGAAGACTTTCCAAGGCAGCGGCAAACTCGACGGTATTGCCTTGATACTTGTCGGGCACCGACAGAACCACCGAACCGGGGTCTTTACAGGTGGCAATGGAACCTTGGAACCGGCCATTAATCACCGAGGCAATCCGCGATGCGGTGGTGAAATCGGGGCGATGCAGGTTGAGCCGCAACTGGCTCCGATTCGACAGGACATAGGGCAATTCCCGTTCAACCAGCGCGCCTTCCGGAACCCGACCCGCCGTAGGGTGGTTTTTCTGGGTCGAAGCGGCCTGTCCGCCATAGGAAAAGGAACTGGTGGAGATGGCGCCCTGGGCAACAGCATAAATCTGGCCGTCGCCCCCTTTGAGAGGTGTCATGAGCAGGGTCCCTCCCGCCAGGCTCTTCGCGTCACCCATGGATGAAACCAGCACGTCGAGGCGGGTTCCCTGCTTGGCCAGAGGCGGCAGCGTGGCCGTGACCATAACCGCCGCGATATTTTTCACGGTAATATCCGTCCGGCGAATACTGACGCCCGACCGCTCCAGCAGATTGGTAAGGGTCTGCACCGGAAACTTGGTCTGATCGCTGTCGCCACTGCCGTTCAATCCGACCACCAGGCCGTAGCCAATCAATTGGTTGTCCCGGACACCGTCAAACGAGGCAATGTCCTTGATGCGGGTGGCTTGGACGGTATACGGCAACAGCATCAGGACCACGGCTATGAAGAAAATCCTTTTCATGGTCACCCCCATCAGAACGGCCAGACCTTATCGATGAAATTGAACAACCATCCCGGCTGCTGACGGTCGTTGATGATTCCGTTGCCGGAATAGGTTATGCGTGCATCGGCAATCTGCGAAGAACTGATCATGTTGTCATGATTGATATCCTTCGGCCGTACCGTGCCCTGCAGGATGATGATCTGCTCCTCGTTGTTGACCTTGACGCTGCGACTGCCTTCGATCCGCAGGTCACCGTTGGGAAGCACATCCATAACCCTGGCGGAAATGGTCGCATTCAGCATATCTTTCCGTGTCGTGGTGCCGCTGCCGCCGAAATCGGAACTGGTATTGGCCTTCACCAGGCTGTTCAGGTCCAATTTATCGGCCAGCACCGTTGTTTCGATACCCATGAAATTGGGAATCGATGCGGAAATACCGGCCTCGCGTTTCGTCCCGGTCGAAGCCTGCTTGCTGGCGCTGGCTTCCTCGACAATTACCACCGTTACGATATCGCCCCGTTTCCGCGCCTTGAAATCATCCACCGGCGAAACCGAGCCCGCCTGCCAGATGGAACCGTTCGCATAACTGATCTGTGGCGCGGGGATGATTTCTTCATCAACCGTTTGGGGCAGCTGCACCTGGGGATAGACACATCCCGCGAGCATGAAGATGACAGCTGCCAATAATGTGTTTTTCATGGTAAAACCTCTTGCCTGTACCGCCAGCGACGGCTTCGGCGACCGCTACCGAAGGCTTTCCGGCCCTGTCTAGAAATTGACAGCCACCGTTCCCTCATCAACCACGCGAGCCTGCACCATTTTTTTCGAACTCATGTTCTGGACCATTATAAAGTCGCCCTCGGCGCCGGTTCCCCGTGCCGTTCCGGTCGCGGTAATCCGCAACGAACCGTTTTCGGCAATGATGGTGACGACCTGCCCGCTTTTCACCAGCGGGATCCTTTCCAGATAATCAGCGCGCAGCGGAGTGTTGGCACGAATCGGAACCCTGACCCGCTTGCCGAGAACATCCGCCAGGGAGAAGCAGACCTTTCCGGTGGCAATCGCCATATCCTTCTTCTGCAGTGCAACATCGCCCTCTTCCACTACCATGCCGCGCTGCAGCGGACGCAACGCCACGACCATCTCGGCAAGCGCTTCCACTTCCACCGGAACACTCATATTCCTGACCAGACGGTCGTCGACCCGGACCACCAGTCCCAGCACCGTCCTGCCCCACCCTTCCCACTTGCGGGGCGCGATAAAATCATAGGTAACCTTGCCGGCAGGAACGTCAATATTGCCGCTAATAGCGATCCGCTTGATCCGAATCTCCATTCCGCTGTCCCTGGTTCTATCCAGAAGGTAACCGTTCACGGCTTCACGGAGCGTCTTCTCTTTCACAATCATGCTACCGGCGACCGCACCGGACGGTGCGGCAAAAATCCATACCAGGACAATCAGAACGAGACCAGCAATATTCTTTTTCATAGCCATCTCCTGCTCGCTGCCGTTACCGCTTCATATTGTTGGCCTGCTGGAGCATCTCGTCGGCAGCCTGGACAGCCTTCGAGTTGATCTCATAGGCGCGCTGGCTGACGATCATGTTGACCATCTCTTCCATGACATTGACATTGCTCATCTCCAGGAAGCCCTGGCTGATGGTGCCGATGCCGTTCTGGCCGGGCGTACCGGTGGTAGCGTCCCCCGAAGCATCAGTGACCTGGTAGAGGTTGCGTCCCATGCTGGAAAGCCCAGCAGGGTTCTGGAAGGTGGCCAACTGGATGGTACCGATGGTAGTTGCCGCGGTTTGTCCCGACTGGGTCACGGCTACGGTTCCGTCGCTGCCGATGGAAATATTGGTGGTATTGTTCGGCACCACCATCTCCGGCATCAGCGGATTGCCGTCCGTTGTTACGACCCGCCCCTGGCCATCCCTCTTGAACGTGCCGGACCGGGTATAGGTGGTAGTCCCGTCAGGCATCTGAATCTGGAAAAAGCCGTCCCCCTCGATCGCCATATCCAACTGGTTGCCGCTCTGGGTAATATTACCGGCGGTAAAGACTTTGGTCACGGCGGCCGGTGTAGTGCCGAGACCGATCTCGATACCCGCTGCCTGGGTGGCATTTGTCGCAGGCGATCCGGTCGTTTTGACACTCTGGTACATTACGTCTTGAAAATCAGCGCGGCTCTTCTTGAAGCCGGCGGTATTGACGTTAGCCAGGTTATTTGAAATCACATCGATATTGAGCTGCTGTGCCTGCATCCCCGAAGCCGCCGTCCATAATGCCCTGATCATAGTCCTGCCTCCTTTTACCTGTATCCTTCAGCCGTCAAGCCTGCAGAGGTTTCTTAATCCGTACCCCGCAACCCGTAATCCGTAATCCGCCTATTACACCTTACCCAGATCGTTAACCGCCTTGCCGGTCATCTGATCGTAATTCATAATCATTTTCTGGCAGGTCTCGGAAGAACGCGTCGTTTCAATCATCCGCACCATCTCCTCGAGGGCATTCACATTCGACCCTTCCAAATGGCCCTGCATCACAGCGGTATCCCTTGCCGGCAACGGGGTCACATCGGGATTGTTCGGCATAAACAGGGCACTGCCCATTTTCCGCAGATCGTACGGTTGCGGAAAGTCCACGACATCGATAATGCCCGTTTCCTGCCCTTCGACAAACATCTTACCCTTGGAATCGAAGGAAACACTGCTGCCATTGATGATAATGGGAGCGCCGCCGCCGAGAACCTCGTAACCGTCAACGGTCACCAGCTTGCCGCTAACGTCCATTTTGAAGTTACCCTGCCGCGTGTACGCCTTGCCTTCCGGGGTGTTGACCACGAAAAAACCGTCCCCATCGAGGGCAATGTCAAAGGTGTTGTCCGTCAGTTTTACCGATCCGGCCGAGAAATCCACCGAATACTGAGCGGTAGTCAGAGAGGGAATATCGACAGCGCCCTCACTTCCCTGCGAAGCGGTGGCTGCCAGGATCGCCTCGAACCTGATGGTGTCCTTTTTGTACCCGGGAGTGTTGACGTTAGCCAGATTGTTTGCCAGCACGTCCAGCTGGTTCATCATGCCCATACTGCCGGAAATGGCCCCATATATTCCGCTATTCATAAAAAATCTCCTTGCTCGCCGTCGGTCAGCCCGCCATATGCTTCATCTTGACCTTGAGGCGGATGACTGCCTGACTGTGCAACTGGGAAATGCGCGATTCGGTAAGGCTCAAAATCTCGCCTATTTCCTTCAGGTTCAGCTCTTCATAGTAGTAGAGGGTAATAACGATCCGTTCCTTCTCCGGCAAAGACTCGATCGCCTCGCCGAGCTTGTGCAGGAGCTGCTTTGCCATCAGCTGATTCTGAGGACTTTCCGCACCGTTGTCCGAGAGAAAGTTCAGGAAACCGAATGAGCTTCCTTCATCATCCTCCTGAAAATCCTCGAGGCTCATAAAAGAAAGGGAGTGGACCTCTTCCATCAGCTGAAAATATTTCTCCAGATCCATACCCATGGCTGCGGCAACCTCCTCGCTGGAGGGGTTCCTGCCGAGTTTCTGTTCGAGGACGGAAAATTCATGTTCGAGGCGCTTGTACTTCTCCCGCAGCGTCCGCGGCAACCAGTCCTGGGCGCGGAGCTCATCCATGATAGACCCCATGATCCGCTTCTCGGCAAATGTTTTGAACTGAATTCCCCGGGTCGCATCGAAACGTTCGGCAGCGGTAATCAAGCCGATCACCGCAACACTCATGAGGTCCTGCTGGTCCAAATGCGGTGGCAGCCTTGAAGATATTCTGCCCACCAGGTATTTCACCAGCGGGAGATGCGACAGCACCAGGTCATCCCTGTTCTGGCTGGTACTGGACTGGAGTTCTGTTTCGTATGCTTTTGCAAGAGTGTTCATAGTAACTCCGATGCGAAACGGGAAGCAGTAGTGCGCCCTGGTTCAAAGCCATGACCCTCCGCCGGGCCTCGTGGTGCGATCATCTCATTCCTCCCCGAAAATAAGTTCCGCGACCTTTTTACCGGTTGCCGGTTCGATATCCTCGGGAACCCTCTGTCCCCTGGTTAAATACGACAGGGGGAGTTTATTCTCGATCTGCAGGTTAACGATTGAGCCGAACGAACTGCTTTCATCAAGCTTGGTAAACAACAGCCTGCTCAGCGGTAGCACGCTAAAACTTTCGACGATTCCCCGCAGTTCCCGTTCCCGAGTGGTAGCGGCAACACAGAGATGGGTTTCGATGGAGAAGGACGAATCCAGCATCTTGTAGAGCCCTTCGATGGTTTCCTTGTCTTTCGGGCTTCTACCGACCGTATCGATCAGAATCAGATCCTTGTCGGTGTGGGCGGCAAGCGCTTTCTCCAGGTCCTTTGGTGTGGATGCCACCTCAAGCGGCACACCCATGATACGGGAATAGGTTTTCAGTTGCTCAACCGCGCCGACACGGAAGGTATCGATAGTCACCAGGGCAATTTTCACCTTCCTGCCCACCGTATAGTGGGCCGCCAGCTTTGCAATGGTGGTGGTTTTGCCGACGCCGGTGGGACCAACCAGGGCGACAATTTTGGTGCCATTCTTTTTCATCCTGATGGGACCGGAACATTTGATGGTGGACTCAACCGCCTCCCGCAAGCTCTGCCGCAGGTCTTCCTCGTCATCTATCTGCTGTCCCGAGGTTTTAACCTTTTCAAGCAGCGCATGAATGGATCCTTCCACCAGTCCGGCCTCATGCAGAGTCGCGGAAACCTGCGCCAATGATACGATTTCCTTCTTGCCCCGCTCCGGAGAGGCACAGGCAAAGTCGCCGCCCGGCATGCGACTGTTACCGGGAAGGCCGGAAAAGCTGCCGCCGGCTACTTCCTGAACCGATTCCAGAAGCAGCTTTTTCAATTCCGACATTTCGGACTCAACCGGATCCCGCTGGGAGAACTCACCAGCTGCAACAATGCTCTTTTCCGCCATGACCGGTGACGCTGCCGTGACAGGCGCCTTGCCTGCCGCAGCATCCTTGTCGAGCAGGGACTCAACCCGCGCCCGGAGATCTTTCAACTCACGGGCCAACGGTTCGATCATGGATTTACGGAATTCATCCCGCGTTGTTTCGTCCCGGCCGGACTCTTCCCGATACGGTACGCTTTGCCGCTGCGAACTGGTGTCAGCCGTGGCAGTGATGCGGAACACCGGCTTGGTGAAGAAACCCAGAATTCCTTTGCGGCGCTCTTTGCGCGATGAAATGATCATGGCGTCAGGCCCCAGCTCTGCTTTCACCATCTGCATTGCCTCTGCCATGTTAGCGGCCTGAAAGGTTCTAGTTTGCATCTGCGCTGACCACTCCTATCGATTGAATTTTTATATTTGGAGGTATCTCATTATGGGAAAGGACTGCCAGGCTTGGCAGAAACCGTTCGGTAAGTTTTTTAACATGACGGCGAACCGACGGAGAAGCGAGCAGTACCGGATGACTTCCCGACTGGTTGAATTTGTCCATACCGTGGCGGATGTTCTGCAGAATCCGCTGCGCCACGCCCGGTTCAATGGCAAGAAACCCACCCTGCTCCGACGGCTGCACCGATTCGGCGACGATTTCTTCAATCTGGCGATCAAGGGTGAGAAGAGCAAGCACCTCACCCTCCTGCTTGTACTGTTCGACGATATAGCGACCGAGACCCTGGCGAACGAATTCGGTGAGCACGTCGGGATCCTTGGTTATGGAGCCGTAATCGGCCAGAATTTCCAGAATGGTTCTCAGGTCGCGAATGGAGACACTTTCCTTCAGCAGGTTATGAATCACCTTGAGAACCGTGCCGAGGTTCAGCAGCGATGGAACCAGCTCATCAACAACTTTCGGACAGCTGCTGGCAAGATTATCGAGAAGCTGCTGCAGCTCCTGCCTGCCCACCAGTTCATGGGCATGTTTCTTGATGATTTCGCTGATATGGGTGGCCATGATCGTAGTGGAATCCACTACCGTATAGCCGCTGACCTGGGCATGCTCTTTTTCCGCTGCCTTGATCCATACCGCCGGCAGTCCGAATACCGGTTCGGTGGTTCGGGACCCGACCAGTTCACCGGTAGCCGATCCAGAATCCATGGCCAGATACTGTCCCGTCAGGTTGCTGCCGCCCACTTTGGCGCCCTTGATCAGAATCGAGTACTCATGGGGTTTCAATTGCAGATTGTCATGGATATGGATCGGCGGCACGATGAATCCCATATTCTGGGCAAAGGTTTTACGGATCGAACGGATCCTCTCCAGCAACTCGCCTTGCTGCGCGGCATCAACCAGTGGCACGATGCCGTAGCCCACTTCCAACTCCAGCAGATCCACCGGACGGATGGCGGTGATCTGGTCGCTATGTTCCGCTCCGTCACCCTGGGTAACGAGATCCTCTTCCTCTTCAACCAATTGCGCTTTCTCGCGCGCCATCCTGCCGACGAAATACGACACGCCCGACAGTAGGAAGAAAGCGAAATGCGGCAGCCCGGGAATAAGTCCGAACACGAACAGAACCCCTGAACAGACATAGAATGCCTTGGGATAGTTGAGGAACTGCCCGGTGATCTCGTGGCCGAAATTATTTTCGTCAGCGGACCGGGTAACGATGATACCGGCCGCGGTCGAGATGATAAGCGCCGGAACCTGGGCCACCAGCCCCTCGCCTATGGTCAGCAGGGTGTAGTTGGTCAGGGCGGTATCAAGCGGCATGCCCTTTTGCCAGACGCCGATCACAAAACCACCGATGATGTTGGTCAGCATGATCAGCACGGCGGCCACGGCATCTCCGCGGACAAACTTGCTGGCACCGTCCATGGAACCGTAAAAATCCGCCTCACGGGAAACTTTCAACCGCTGGGCGCGGGCCTCTTTTTCGGTAATAATCCCCGAAGAGAGATCGGCATCGATGGCCATCTGCTTGCCCGGCATAGCATCGAGGGTAAAGCGCGCCGCAACCTCGGCGACACGGCCGGCACCCTTGGTGATGACAACAAAGTTGATGATGACGAGGATCAGGAAGATAACCGCACCGACAATATAGTTGCCGCCGACAACGAATTGACCGAAGGCCTTGATGACGGCGCCCGCGGCCTCTACCCCTTCATTGCCATGCAGCAGGATCAGTCGGGTGGAGGCGATATTGAGGGACAGGCGGAACAGGGTGGTTACCAGCAGGATGGAAGGAAAAACGGAAAAATCCAGCGGCTGCGTGGTGTAGAGCCCGACCAGCAAAATGGCCAGGGCGATAGTGATGTTTGCCGCCAGGAAAATGTCGAGCAGAAACGCAGGAAGAGGAATAATCATCAGGGCAAGGATCCCGATAAGGACCATGGCCATATAGATGTCGGAGTTTTTTCTAAACTGCATTGCCTCCGCTACCGAAGATGCCATCCGATTTCCTTTGTAATTTCAAGATGATTTTCTGCCTGACAGAAGAAAAGCAACCTCTGTGCCAGAGCAGCCGCCCATCAATCGGAATCGAAAGAAAATCGACATAACCCTTAAAAGTCACGGCATAGCAGCTAGTTAGGAAAAACATTGGAGTTCCGGGGGAAAGACAACCCGGGAGGGGGCAGGGAAAACAGGCTGGATAAGACAGTATTTTGAAAATTGCCGAGTCAATGATTTGTCAAACAATCAGAATGTTTTGCCCTTCAAGCCATAGACATAGGCCAGCAGTTCGGCAACCGCCACGTACAGTGATTCCGGAATTTCTTCATTTTCATCCACCTGAGCATAGAGCTCCCTGGCCAGGAAACGGTTTTCCACCAGCATAATGCTGTTTTCCCTGGCCATTGCCTTAATGCGCAAGGCTAGATGATCGGCACCCTTGGCAATCACGTACGGCGCCGCCATTTTTTCCCGGTCATACTTCAGGGCAACGGCAAAATGGGTGGGATTGGTGACAATGACATCGGCCGTCGGAATAATCTGCTTGAGGCGCCGGAACGCCTTTTCATAGCGCATTTTACGGATTTTACCCTTGAGCTGCGGGTCTCCATCGCTATCCTTGTGCTCCTGCTTGATTTCCTGCTTGGTCATTTTCATGTCCTGCAGGTAGCTCCATTTCACAAAAGCAAGATCAAGAATCGCCAGCACGACCATCACCCCACAGGTATGAATAACGATCTTGAAGGCAATATGGCTGATAAATGCTAAAATTCCGTCGATATCCGTTTCCGTCAGGTACAGAATCGCATCCATTTCATCCCGCAGAATCCGGTAGGCGACGTAGCCGAGAATGAGAATCTTGATGATGGACTTGAGAGCTTCAACGGCCGCCTCTTTTTTAACGAGACGCTTGATACCTTCCAGGGGGTTGATCTTTTCAAATTTGAAGGAAAGCTTTTCCGTAGAAAAGGATACCCCTCCCTGAATAACCACCGCCACGACACCTGCAACCATGACCATTATCAGGAACGGGGCTATTACCGCACCGATGGACATGATCTGCTGCAGAAGGATACTGTAGACTCCTGTCGGAGTAATCGAAACGGAGCCCATTCCGCCAAGTAGAATCCTGGTGTTTTCCTTCAGCGAAGAAAGCATGTAGCTGCCGAGGGTGTAGAGGGTCACCATGGACACCAGCAGCGTCACCGTCGACGTCATATCGCGGCTCAGCGGAGGAGGGCCTTTTTTTCTTGCCTCCTCGAGCTTTTTCGCGGTCGGTTGTTCTGTTTTTGAGTGCTTATCCGCTTCCGACATCAGGGCGCCTGTGAAAGTATCTTAAAAATCGACTTGATCTGAAGAGCCATGCCGGCAAATGAAAGTTCGAGGGTATGGATAAAAACCAGCAAGGAAAGGCCGAGTGCCAGGAAACCGATGCCGATATTAAGCGGCATGCTGACGACGAAGATATTCATCTGCGGGAAGGAACGGGCCATGATACCAAGAACCACCGTAGTGGCCAGGAGCGATACCATCACCGGCGCGGCAAGCTTGATCCCCAACAGAAAGATGCCGGAAGTAGTGGTCACCAGGAAGCTGAGCAACTCACCGCTCATGTGCCAGCCGCCCACCGGAATCAGGGTATAGCTGTCTATCATTGCCCTGATGAAAAGGTGATGGGCGCCGAGCACCAGGAACAGCAGCGTAGCCACCAGCGACTGGAACAGTGCCATGAGCGGCACCTGGCCCATGGTCGGATCGAACAGCGAGGACATGGCAAAACCCATCTGCATGCCGATTACCTGCCCGCAGAACTCGACCGCGCCGAATACCGCCTTGGCAACGATGCCGAGAGTTATCCCGATCAGGGCTTCGGCGATAACCAGCAGGAACAGCGAGATAAAATCGGCCGGGAGAGCGACTTGTGAAAGCTTGAGGACCGGAAAGCAGACCAGGGTTATGGAGAGGATCACCACCACCCTGATGTTCATGGAAACCCGCTCGCCACCGAACAGCGGAATAGCGCTGAAAATCCCCGCCATACGACCGAGCACCAGGGTAAACAGGGTAAAATCGGCCATGGAAAGGAATTGCGGCAACTGGAACATGGCCCGTTATCTCAGGTTCGGAATCAGGGCAAAGATCTCCCGGGTAAAGTCGGACATGTAACTCATCATCCAGGGAAAAAAGATGATCATCGCTACCATGACAGCAACAATCTTCGGCACAAAGGCGAGAGTCGCCTCGTTTATCGAAGTCACGGCCTGGAATATACTGATGACAAGGCCGATGGCAAGGCTGAATATCAGAAGAGGCGCCGCCAGCATCAGGGCGACCTCAAAACTCCTGCGGGCAAGTTGCGTTACCAGCTCCGGGGTCATGGGAAAGTCCTTTCTTTTATAAGGATGAAGGATGAATTATGAAGTATGAAAAAAAGCAATGTTAAAGAAACGTTATACCAAGAAGTAGCTTATTGCTGAATGAGTGAATTCGTTGACTACTAATCAAATATCAAACAAGTTCGCTTCAATAGGTAAATCCTGTTCGGTTTTCTGGTTTTGATTTAAAACTTTCATACTTCATAATTCATCCTTCATCCTTGGGTTTTACATACTTCATAATTCATCCTTCATCCTTGGGTTTTACATACTTCATAATTCATACTTTGCATTGCTCAGCCAAAGCTCTTGACGATGGACCCGATCACCAGTGCCCAACCGTCCACCAGAATGAACAGGAGGATTTTGAACGGCAGCGAGATCATGACCGGCGGCAGCATCATCATGCCCATGGACATCAGCACCGAGGCCACCACCATGTCTACCACGAGAAACGGAATATAGATCAGGAAACCGATCTGGAAAGCGGTCTGCAGTTCACTGATCATGAATGCCGGGACTATGGTCAAGGTCGGAATATCCTCGGCATTTTTCGGCCGCGGCATCTTTGAAAGGCTCAGGAACAGGGCAAGGTCTTTTTCCCGCACTTGGGAAAGCATGAACTTTCTGACCGGAGCGACCGCCTTTTCCAAAGCCTGCTCCTGGGTAATCTGGCCGGCCTTGTACGGCTTGAATGCCTGGGTATTGATCTGCTGCCATACCGGGCTCATGATGTAAAAGGTGAGGAACAACGCCATGGCAATGACAATTTGGTTCGACGGTGCCTGCTGGGTGCCGATGGCGCTACGGAGGAACGACAGGACTACCACCACGCGGGTAAACGAGGTGGTCATAATCAGCAATCCAGGCGCCAGCGATAATACCGTAATCAGGAAAAATATCTGCATTACGGTTGCCACTTCGCCCGGCTTGCTAGCCTTGCCGAGGCCAACGCTGACAGTCGGTACACTTAACGGCTCCGCCAGGACAGTGGCTGCGCACGCAAGACCGGCAAGACAGAGTAGAACGGTAAACACTGCAACTCTATTCAATTTCACCACCCTACACCGCCCTTTTGCCAAGATGAACCGCTCCGCCTGCCCTTTTTTGGATGATTTCGGTCAGGGATCGTGCCCAGTCGCGAAACCCGGCAGCTCCCGCAGCGGATCGCGACGAAGCAGACAACTCTTCCACAATTTCGATAGTTTCCAGCATATCAACCTGCTTAATGAGATTGAGCCCCGTTTCGGTGGAACCAAGCAGCAGGTATTCCCCGCCAACTTCCACCAGCATCAGAGACTTTTTCGGTGCCAGGAAACGATTCTCCACGACCCGGATATAGCGAGGAACCGACTTTTTCACCAGGTTTCCCTTGAGAAAACGATTGGCCAGATGATAGGTCAGGAGAATCATTCCGACCACAATTGCCAGTGACGCCACCATCTGAAAAAAGCCGGAAACAAAGCTGAAACCGGAGGTGCCGGTCCCCTCCGCCGCATAAGCAGCAGCGGGAAACAACAGCACCGGAAGAACCGGATAGATTCTCATACGATTTTCTCCACCCGTTCCGCCGGGCTGATGATATCCACCAGGCGGACACCGAATTTATCATTCACCACCACGGCCTCGCCGCGAGCCACCAGCTTCGAGTTGACGAAAACGTCAAGGAGCTCTCCGGCCAGCTTGCCCAATTCCACAACCGCACCCTGGTTCAACTGCAGAAGGTCCTTGACAAGCAATTTGGTCCGCCCCAGTTCCACGGTTAGATGAAGGGGAATATCGAGTATCAGGTCAAGGTTCCTCTTCTCCTGCAGCCCATCCTTTTGATCAGTATTTTCCTGTATGTCGCTCACGCTGGTCCTCCTGAAGTTTCTGCATGCTTTCTGGATA